>JAAETT010000050.1 GCA_024228115.1 bacterium | reverse complement strand
TCCGGTCGAGCCGGGAGGGCGTTCGCCCTGGGTCAAGGACCTTTCGACCCGGAAGATCTGAATCGGAATCCGGAACGGCGGGCTGCGTCGCCCCCCGGCCAAATGATCAGATTTCTACGCTTCTGAGTGAGCGTCTACACGGGCCAGCCCACGCCTCTCGCGCAGCTCGAGAGCACCCCGTCGTGCACCCCGCAGGAGTTTGACATAACGTCCGTACCCGGACCCAGGGAAAAAATGCCCAGCCTTTCTTCTCATGCCCCTGGCGTGCGTCTTTGAGCGCCCTGCAGACGCCGACCTGTGAGAAAATCTGCCACAGATCCTGAGTGCACTTCTGCCACATTGATCCGCTTGCAGGCACTTGCTAAACCGTCCCGCCTCGGGGCCGGTCTCAGCCGGCCGGACGTACCGAAGCACCGCGTAGTGCTTGTCCAACCCCCCGGCCATGGAGACCACGAGCGATGCTCTCGAAGTCACAGGCACGCATCTTCTTCCTTGGCGCGACCGCGTTCTTCTCGCTCATCTTTCTGCTGCTCACGATCGATACTCTCCGGCAAGCTCCAGAGCGCACGAACGAGGATGCGCTGACGCCAGAGGTGGTTCACGGCAAGGAGATCTTCGACCAGAACAATTGCATGGGCTGCCACACAATTCTGGGCGAGGGGGCGTACTACGCGCCCGAGCTTACCCAGGTCTACGACCGCCGCGGGCCCAAGTGGATCGAGATCTTCCTGAAGGATCCCGAAGCCATGTTCCCGGGACAGCGCCGCATGGTGCAGTACGACTTCGAGCCTGAGCAGATCCAGGCACTGATCGCCTTCTTCCAATGGATCGGGCGGATCGACACCAACGGGTTTCCGCCGCCCCCCGACATGGCTGCACCCACGGTCGAGACCATGCCGACCCCGACCACGTCGCAGACGGCCGCGCTTGAATCAGCACCCGAGATCTTCAAGCAGGTCTGCATCGCCTGCCACTCGGTCGCGGGTAGCGGTGGCAACGTCGGGCCCGCCCTCGACGGCGTCGCGAATCGCTTCACCGAGCCCGACCTGCACACCTGGCTCGAGAATCCCCAGGCGGTCAAGCCCGGAACCGCCATGCCCAACCTGGGCCTTCCCGACGAGACTCGAACCGAGATCGTCGGCTGGCTCATGACCCTCCGATAGGAGCGCGCGATGAAGTTCCAATCCCAGCGAGTGGCCTACCTGTTCTTCGCGACGTCCATGGCGCTCCTCGTGCTGCAGATCGTCTTCGGGTACATCATGGGCTTCGCGCACATGGGCTACGACGTGCTGCACGACTGGATCCCGTTCAATGCCGCCCGGAGCTCGCACGTCAACCTGCTCGTTCTCTGGATGCTCTCGGGATTCATGGGCGCGGCGTACTACATCATTCCCGAGGAGGCCGACCGCGAGCTCTACAGCGTGCGGCTTGCGGTCGTGCAGTGGGCTGCGTTGGTCATCGTGGGGGTGGTCGCGCTGGTCGGGTTCCAGTTCAACTGGTGGGAGGGACGGAAGTTCCTCGAGATCCCGCGTCCCCTCGACTACCTCGTCGTGGTCGACGTACTGCTCTTCGTCTTCAACGTCGGAATCACCGCCTGGAACGGCAAACGCTTCACGACCACGGGGAGCGTGCTGCTGGTTGGACTCATTGCTGCCGCACTGCTCTACCTGCCCGGGATGATCACCTTCGACAGCCAGGTCATCGACTCCTACTTCCGCTGGTGGGTCGTCCACCTGTGGGTCGAGGGGGTGTGGGAGCTCATCATGGGCGCCATCCTCGCATACCTGCTGATCAAGCTCACCGGCGTCGACCGTGAGCTCGTGGAGAAATGGCTCTATATCATCGTGGGGCTCACCTTCCTCTCCGGGATCCTCGGTATCGGACACCACTACTACTTCATCGGTGCCCCCGAGTACTGGCTCTGGGTCGGGGGCATCTTCTCCGCCCTCGAGCCTCTGTCCTTTCTGGGGATGGCGCTCTACGCGATAACCATGGCCCGTCGGGGCGGCCGCGATCACCCGAACCGGATGGCGCTGTTCTGGACGGTTGGCTGCGGCATCCTCTCCTTCGTGGGCGGCGGATTCCTGGGTGCCGCCCATACATTCCCGCAAGTGAACATCTGGACGCACGGAACCATCATCACTGCCATGCATGGGCACCTGGCCTTCTGGGGTGCGTACGCCATGATCATTCTCGCGATCATCACCTACGCCATGCCACAGATGACCGGCCGGAAGCTCTACCTGGGATGGATGCCCGAGTGGGCCTTCTGGCTCTCCAACATCGGCATGGTCTCCATGACCGGAGCGTTCGCGGTGGCTGGGGTGACCCAGGTGTATCTGGAGCGACGCGTCGGCATGGACTTCCTGGCGGTGCAGGAGGCCGTCGAGATCCACTTTGCCGGCCTGCTCCTGGCCGCGTCGTTGTTCACGCTGGGGATCCTGATGTTCATCGCGAACTTCATCAGCTATGGCCTGCCCAACACCGAGTCCCTGACGACGGATTCGGGATGAACGATGTTCTCCCCTGGTACCGCCCCGTCGCCAATGAATGCGAGATCTTCGAGCGGGCGTTCGAGCAGAAGCTACCGCTACTCCTGAAAGGCCCCACCGGGTGTGGGAAGTCCCGACTCGTGGAGCACATGGCCGCGCGCATCGGGCGGCCACTCACCACGGTGGCGTGCCACGACGAGACCTCCGCAGCCGACCTGATGGGCCGGTACCTGGTGCAGGGAGGTGAAACCGTGTGGCACGACGGCCCGGTGACTCGTGCGGTTCGTCGCGGTGACATCCTCTACCTGGACGAGTTCGCCGAAGCGCGAAGCGACATCATCGTGGTGATCCACGCGCTCACCGATCACCGCCGCCGGCTCTTCGTGGAGCGTCACGACGAGGAGATCGAGGCGGCGCCAGGCTTCATGCTGGTGGCGAGCTACAACCCGGGCTACCAGCGCGGGTTCAAGGAGCTGAAGCCTTCCACGCGCCAACGCTTCGTGGGCATCTCGTTCACCTACCCCGCTTCCGACGTCGAACTCGAGATCCTGCGCGGCGAGACGGATATCGACGCAAAGACCGGAAGGCAGCTCGTGGCTCTGGCGGACAAGCTCAGGAAGCTCGACACGGTCGGACTGGCCGAGGCCCCCTCGACGCGTCTTCTGGTAAACGCGGCGCGCCTGATCCAGGCCGGCTTTACCGCGCGCGCTGCCTGTCATAGCGCCGTCGTCGAGTCACTGACCGACGATCCGGAGATCGCGAGCGGCCTGCGGGATCTCGTCGCCCTGGTCTTCTGATGTCGCCGCTCCGGCTCGAGCTGGAGTGGGAGGAGGGAATCTTCCGCGGCCTCCGCGCGCTGTGGAGGGGGCTAGGGCGGCAACCGAGCACGCCCTTCGACGAGACGCGTGCCGCGCGCCTCGAGGATCACCGAGCGGCCCTCACGGTGCTGGCGCAGGCTATTTCGGGTGAGCCGCTGCGACTGAAGCCGGCGCGCGGTGTGGGAGGCGCGCGCGGGCTCGATCTGTTGCTTCCCGAACTCATCGACCTCGCCGACGACCCGCAGGCGAACCGCGACTTCTACGTTGTGCGGACGGCCATCTCAGCGACGATCCACTCCAGGTATTCGCAGGAGCGGGCAGGGTCCGACTCGTTCACCGCGGTCCTGGAGGGGCTGCGCGCGGCTCACGAGGCGGCGATACAGCTCGAAGAGGAGCTGCCTCTGTTCGGGGAGCGACACCGGACCGCCATCTCCCTGGCGCTTGCCGCACGCCCACCGCTCGCCGGTTTCCGGGGACGCGAACGCATGCTCGAGGAGATCCGCCGTGCCGCCCTTCGCGGCGACCGGCCCTGGGAGAATCCGGATCTGTCGGCGCAGCTCGCAGCGGCGCGCAGCGGAGGCCCCGAGAGCCCCGGGATTCCCATCTGGGGCGAGCTCATCGCCGAAGTCGGTGCGACCGCGCCGGAGACGGATGAGCCGGCGGAGCAAACTCCTCCGCCGGGCCCCGGAACCGAGATCGAAGCCCCGCCGGTGGACGAGGTCCGTCGGGTGGAGCTGGACCCCCGGGAACAGGAAGACGCGGTGCTGATTCACAGCTTCGAGAAGGTGGAGACCGCCGACAGCTACCAGGGAGGGGCGCGCGATACCGACGGAAGCGACGAACTCCTGGATCACCTGGAGGCGCTCGAGGACGTCGACCTCGGCGAAGTGATGCGCGGCGGAGCGGAGGTTCAATCCATGCTCCGCGCAGACCTGCAGATGGACAGCGCCGTACCCGATGTCGCGAGCACGGTCATGGGAGAGCGTGGTGTTCCCTATGACGAATGGGATTTCCGGGCGCGAGCCTACCGCAAGGACTGGTGCGTCGTGTACCCGACTCCGGTTCACGCAATCGATCCTGCCTGGCCCGTGGAGACCCTCCGGCGACACCGCCGGGTCATCGACGACCTGCGAAAGCGCCTCGCGATTCATCGATCCGAGTATCGGCCCAAGGACCGACAGCTCGACGGCGAGGAAATCGATCTGGCCGCCATCGTCGACGAGTACGGCGCGGCGCGTGCGGGCCACGGCGAGAACGCGAGACTCTATGTGCGAGAGGAAAAGCGGCGCCGCGACTTCGCCACGACCGTTCTGCTCGACGTCTCGCTCTCGACCGATTCATGGGTCGCCAACCAGCGCGTACTCGACGTCGCGCGCGACGCGGTCCTGGTACTGGGCGAGGTGGCGGCTGATCTGGACGATGCGTTCCAGGTCCTGGCGTTCGCGTCCCACACGCGGAATCGCTGCCGTGTCTGGGAGCTCAAGGGTTGGAGCGACCCCTGGGAGGTCGGCAGGAAGCGGCTGGCCGTCCTCGATCCGCAGGGCTACACACGCATCGGTCCCGCCCTGCGCCACGCCACCGCCGAGCTGGCCCAAACCGTGGCCGACCGTCGTCTATTGCTCCTGGTGAGCGACGGAAAACCGACCGACTACGACCGCTACGAGGGCCGCTACGGCGTCGCCGACGTTCGACAGGCTCTTCGCGAGGCCGAAGCCCGCGGCATCTGCGTCCACGCGCTCGCCGTCGACGCCGTGGCGCGCGACTACCTCCCCGCCATGTTCGGTCCCGGGGCGTGGCACATTCTTCCGCGTCCCGACCACCTTCCTCGAGCCCTCACGACCGTCTACGGCCGCCTCACTTCCCTCTGAGCGACGCTACCGTGGCTGTGATCGTGTCTGCCGGGCTCCAGCGGCTCGCATGACATCGGTGAGATGACCGAGGGTGCTGCACCAGGCCGGTTCGTACTCGTCGCACCATTTCGCGCCCGGAACCTGCTCCAGGGCATCGGGCATGCACTCCACCATCCAGTCGTACGCGCGGTCTTCGACACCGTACTCGGAATGGCTGTTTCCCATGGCTTCCAGGTTGGTCTGCAGCCACGGCTCTTGCTCGACCCACGCCAACTACCCAGGGCTTCGACATAAAGTGTCACCAAGGCGGATGCACCGAGCCGGGTCAATTGTTTCGGAAACGCCTCTTGCCAACCGCGTAGTCCACCACGGCCAGCTGGTCCTCGACGAGGGAGTCGGTCTCGCAGCTGCGCGCGAGCCAGCGGTCCCAGATGGCTCTGCGCCCGGCGACCAGCAGGGCTGCGACCAGCGTCGAGTGCAGGTCATCGGATCCGACCCCGGCATCCCGGGCCAAGGCGGTCGCCAGAATCCCCTGGAGTTCCCGCTCTACGCCGCTGAGGCTGGCGACCAACACGGGATCCTTGTCGACCCATGCGTCGTAGGCGCGGAGGTTTGCGACATACGTAGCGGTCGTCGATTCAGATGGGTTCGTGGCCTCCTCGGCTTCCAGCTGTAGATAGCGACGCCACGCAGACAACGTGTCGACCGAGCGGTTCTGGTCCAGGAGAAATCGCTCTATTTCCCCGAGGTGGGCCGTAAGCGGCGCCAGGGCCAGCTGGGCCTTCGAATCGAAGTAGCGCAGCAGCGTCTGCGTGGTGATGTCCACTTCAGCGGAGATGTCCCCCAGGGTGGTTCCGGTGTAGCCCCGCCTCGCGAAGAGTCGCTGGGACGCTTCGATCAATGCGGCTCGGGTCTTGGCCTTCTTGCGCTCCCGAAGCGAGTGAACCGCCTGTGCTGTTTCTTGCCCCATGGTCGAATTGTAGGTGGCTCTTATGTGTGAGTCACTTACAATATTTAGCCGGTAACACTCTATTGGAGACCACCATGTCAGCCGTCACTCCCTCCGGCCAGTCCGACCATGAAGCCCTCCGCGAGAAATACCAGATCGAAAGAGACAAACGCTTCCGCGCCGACGGCGCAGATCAGTACCTCGAGCCGAGCGGCCGCTTCGCCGGCCTGGCCGACGACCCCTGGGTCGGTGATGTCGATCGCGAGCCCGTGACCGACGAGGTCACCGTGGCGCTGATCGGCGGTGGCTTTTCCGGCCTCTGCACTGGAGCCCAGTTGCACAAGCTTGGCATAACCGATGTCCGCATCATCGACGGCGCCGGTGACGTCGGCGGAGTCTGGTACTGGAACCGCTATCCAGGTGCGATGTGCGATACCGCTGCGATGGTCTACCTGCCTCTACTCGAAGAGACCGGGTATATGCCCAGCAAGAAGTACGTCTACGGCAAGGAGATCTTCGAACACGCACAACGCATCGCCAAGACCTTCGATCTCACCGACAAGGCGCTCTTCTCGACCGAGGTGACCAGCCTCGAATGGGACGAGGCATCGTCGCGCTGGCAGATCGAGACCAATCGCGGTGACCGCTTCCGGGCGCGATTCGTCGCGATGGGCACAGGGCCGATGACTCGCCCGAAGTTGCCGGGCATCCCCGGGATCGAGTCCTTCGAGGGCTACACCTTCCACACTGCGCGCTGGGACTACGACTACACCGGCGGCGACTGGGGCGGTGCCCCGATGGAGAAACTGGCCGACAAGCGGGTGGGCATCATCGGCACCGGCGCCACCGCGGTCCAATGCATCCCGGGACTCGCGCGCGACGCGGGTGAGCTCTTCGTATTCCAGCGCACGCCTTCGTCCATCGATGTGCGCAACAACCATCCGATCGATCCCGGCGAGTTCGCCAAACTCAAGCCTGGATGGCAAAGCGAGTGGCTGATGAACTTCGCCACCCTGCAGATGGGCGGATTCACCGACGAGGATCTCGTGAAGGACGGTTGGACCGACATCGCCAAACGCATCCGCGACCGAGCGATCGCAGAGATCGGCAAGGGCGAGGTCACCGTCGGTCCCGAGCTCTTCGCCAAGGCCTACAACGACAGCGACGACGAAAAGATGAATGAGATCCGAGCGCGAGTCGACGAGATCGTGAAGGATCCCGCGACCGCCGAGGCGCTCAAGCCCTGGTACCGCCAGCTGTGCAAGCGGCCCTGCTTCCACGACGAGTACCTCCAGTCCTACAACGTGCCGACCAGCCACCTGATCGACACCGATGGCAAGGGGGTCGAGCGCATCGACGAAACCGGCGTCTGGGCGAACGGAAAGCACTACGAACTCGACTGCATCGTCTTCGCATCGGGCTTCGAAGTTCATCTCTCCCACACCGCCGACTACGAAACGGTTGGCCGCAATGGCCTCAAGCTGTCCGAACACTGGGCGGAGGGCATGCGAAGCATGCACGGAGTGCATGTCCACGGCTTCCCCTCTCTCTTCGTCGAGGGCCTGAGCCAGGGCGCCCGACTTGTCTCCAACATCACGCACAACCTCAACGATGCCGGCAAGAGCATCGCAGCCATCATTGCGAAGGCCCTCGAGACCGACGCCACCGAGGTGGAGGTGACCGAGGAGGGCGAGCGGGCGTGGGTGGAGCTGGTCGACAGCGGCCCGGAAGCGCTTCTCAGTAGCCCTGACTGTACCCCGGGCTACTACAACAACGAGGGACAGCTTCCGACTCCGGCAGACCGCCGCAACGCCGGCGGCCACCCCGGCGGCCCCGTAGCCTACTTCAACTACATCCAAGAATGGCGAGACTCGGGCAAGTTCGAGGGCCTCGAGTTCCGACACGAATAGCCAGGGAGGCCACACCCTTCGGTCACTCCCACCGCCGAAGGGCGAAGACTCGGGATCAGAGCTTCCCGGCCACCGCGCAGTAGCCGAGGCGGACCGTACCGATCGTGTGGCTGCCGCTCAGCGCAGACCGAGGCGCCGGGCCAGGTGGTGCAGATTGCTTCGCTGCATGCCCAGCGCCCGAGCCGCCGCGGCCCAGTTGCCGTCGTGCTCACTCACCGCCGCTCGGATCATCGTGCGCCGGTACTCCTCCACTGCCTCGCTCAGCGATTGCCCTCTCGGCAGCGGGAGACCGGCGGGTCGCGCCGCCTCTTCCGTCGCCTCCGGCGCCAGGGCTGCCCCGGGCTCGATATCTTCGGCGCGGACGATGACCGCCTTGCCGCGCTGGACGTGGGCCGAGGCGTGCAGAACCGCCCGGGAGAGCGCGTTCTGGAGTTCGCGCACGTTGCCCGGCCAGGCGAACGAAGCGAGCCGATCCACCGCTTCGGGCGCCAGCCGCACGGGGCCCACGCCCAACCTGCGTCGGTCCTCGTCGCAGAAGGCCCCGGCCAGGGCTGGAATGTCCTCGCGGCGCTGCCGCAGGGGCGGCACCGCGATGCGATAGACGTTCAGGCGATGGTAGAGGTCCGAGCGGAAGCGCCCGGCCTCCACCTCGACATCCAGGTTGCGATTGGTGGCGGCGACGATTCGCACGTCTACGCGGAGCGGGCGATCGCTTCCCACGCGCTGGATTTCGCCTTCCTGGAGTGCGCGCAGCAGCTTGGGCTGCAGGCCCAGGGGGAGTTCGCCGATCTCATCCAGGAAGAGCGTGCCGCCGTCAGCCACCTCGAACTTCCCCGCGCGCGCCCCCTCTGCACCGGTGAAGGCACCTCGCAGGTGGCCGAAGAGCTCGCTCTCGGCCAGCGACTCTGGAAGAGCGGCGCAGTTCACGTAGATGAGCGGCTCCTCGCCGCGGGCCGAGCCGGCATGGAGGGAGCGCGCCACCAGCTCCTTGCCGACGCCCGTCTCACCGGTGATGAGCACCGCCAGATCCGAGCGCGCCACCAGCGCGATCTCCTCGCGCAAGTGCGCCATCACCGGACTGTTTCCGATCAGCAGCCCGCCCCGGCGCTGCCGCGCTTCGCGGAGCAGGTCGTGCGCCACGAGACCGTGTCGAGATGCGGTGTGCTCGAGGGTCTCGATGAGGTTGCTGGTGCGCATGGCCGCACCCGCCAGGGCGCCCAGCGCGGCCAGGAAGCTCGGGTCGAAGCGGTCGAAGGCGTTGGCCGCGAGGGCGTCGATGCTAAGCGCGCCCATCAGCTCGCCCTCTGCCCAGAGCGGGCAGCCGAGACAGGCGTGGATCTCGTTGAGCGCGTGCGGGTCGCTCTCCAGTAATCCGTCGAAGGGATCGGGTAGGGAGCTGTCGGGCGGAAAGAGCGTGGGGAAGCGTTCGTTGCAGATGATGTCCAAGCGCGGGTGATCGCGGCGCGGGAAGCGCCGGCCCATGGCGTCGGGCACGAGGCCCTGCGCCTCGAGTGGAACCAGCTCATCCCCCTCCAGCCGCAGCAGCACGGCAGCGTCGCAGGGGAGGACTCGGCGGACGGACGCCACCAGGCGCTGGTAGCGGTCCTCCGCGGTGAGGGACGCGTTCAGATCGAGGGCGATGGAGAGGAGCAGGTCGAGCGGGGACGTTGAGTCTTTCATAACGAGTTATGAATATCATAACGCTTGAGAGGTTGCCATTATCATAACTATCGTCATAACATACTGAATCTTAAAGAGTTTTCTCTTGGCCCGTGACTTGCTTTAGAGCTCGGTGAAGGGCGCTCTGCGCCAGCCACACAACGGATGCGGAGCTCAGAACATGAAGACGGATCGACGACTCTGGACGGCCCTCGCCCTGGTGCTGGTGGGCACCTTCTCCATCCTCGGTTTCTTCGGGCGCGAGGTCTACCGCCAGGCGCCCCCCATCCCCGAGCGGATCGTGACCGAATCGGGGCACCTGCTCGCGACCCGCGACGACATCCTGACCGGGCAGCAGGTGTGGCAGAGCATCGGCGGCCAGCAGATCGGCTCCATCTGGGGACACGGCGCCTACCAGGCGCCCGACTGGTCCGCGGATTGGCTTCACCGCGAGGCGACGCGTCTGCTCGAGCGCTGGAGCGCGCAAGAGCACGGCCTTCCGCTCGCGGAGATCTCGGGGGAAGATCGCGCGGCCCTCGAGCGCCGCCTCCGCGGCGAAATGCGCCGCAACACCCACGATCCCGACACCGGAACCCTCGTGGTCAGCGAGGATCGGGCGGCCGCCATCGCCGACACCGGCCTCCACTACACTGCCCTCTTCGGCGGCGATCCGGCGCTCCACGGTTTGCGCGAAGACTACGCAATGCGCGAGACCAGCGTGGAAGGCGCCACAGCGCTCCGCCAGCTCAATGCCTTCTTCTTCTGGACCTCCTGGGCCTGCACGACCCAGCGACCCGGCAGCGAGACCACCTACACCAACAACTGGCCCCACGAGCCGCTGGTGGGCAACCGTCCCTCCAGCGCCAACCTCCTCTGGTCGCTGCTCTCCATCGCCGTTCTGCTGGCGGGCATCGGCGCACTGGTCGCCTTCCACGCGGTGCGCGGCAGGAAGGACGACGAAGAGCCCCGCGCCCCCCGGCGCGATCCCCTCGACGGAATCGAACTCACGCCCTCGATGCGCGCCGTCGCGAAGTACTGCGGCCTGGTGATCGCGCTCTTCGTCGTCCAGGTGCTGCTCGGCGCCCTCACCGCGCACTACACCGTCGAAGGTCAGGATTTCTTCGGCCTTCCCCTGGGCGAGATCCTCCCCTACTCCGTCACCCGTACCTGGCACCTCCAGACCGCGCTCTTCTGGATCGCCACGGCCTTCCTGGCCGCGGGCCTGTTCCTGGCGCCTGCCATCGGGGGCCGCGAGCCGCGCTTCCAACGCCTGGGGGTGAATGCTCTCTTCGGTGCCCTGGTGGTCGTGATAGGCGGGTCGCTGGCGGGCGAGTGGCTCGCCGTGCAGCAGTGGCTCGCCCTCGACCTCAGCTTCTGGTTCGGCCATCAGGGCTACGAGTACGTGGAGTTGGGCCGCGTCTGGCAGATCGGCCTCTTCGCGGGGCTCATCCTGTGGCTGGTCCTGATGCTGCGTGGGATGTGGCCAGCCCTCACCCGCCGGACGGAGCATCGCCAGATCACCCTGCTCTTCGCCGGCTCGGCCGCCGCGATCGGCCTCTTCTACGGTGCGGGCTTCTTCTACGGTGCCCGCACGCACCTGACGGTGATGGAATACTGGCGCTGGTGGGTGGTGCACCTCTGGGTCGAGGGGTTCATGGAGGTCTTCGCCACCGCCGCCATCGCGTTTCTCTTCTCCCGGCTGGGTCTCATCAATGCGCGCAGTGCTTCGCGCGCGGTGCTGCTCTCCACGAGCATCTTCCTGGTGGGTGGCATCCCCGGCACCTTCCACCACCTCTACTTCAGCGGCACTCCCATCTCCATCATGGCCATCGGCGCCTGCTTCAGCGCCCTCGAGGTCGTGCCCCTGGTAATGGTGGGCTTCGAAGCGCTGGAGACCCTGCGCATGCAGGACCGCGCCCGCTGGATGGAACGCTACCGCTGGCCTATCCGCTTCTTCGTGGGCGTCTGCTTCTGGAACCTCGTGGGGGCAGGCGTGTTCGGCTTCCTCATCAACCCGCCGATCGCCCTCTACTACATGCAGGGCCTCAACACCACGCCGGTTCACGCACACACCGCCCTCTTCGGCGTCTATGGCCTGCTTTCCCTGGGTCTGGTGCTGGTCGTGTTGCGCCGCCTCGCGCCCGCGGGCGAGTGGCGCGACGGTCCGCTGGCCTTCGCCTTCTGGAGCATGAACGGCGGGCTCGCCCTCATGGTGAGCCTCTCCCTGCTGCCCATTGGGTTGCTGCAGACCCAGGCCTCCATCGAGACGGGCCTCTGGTACGCGCGCAGCGCCGAATTCCTGCAGCAGCCGCTGCTCCAGAACCTGCGCTGGCTGCGGCTCGTGGGCGATACGATCTTCCTCAGCGGAGTGGCGAGCCTGGCCTGGTTCGTGCTGGGGCTGCGCACCGGGTGGTCGTTCCGGTCCGGTAGGGGCGCGTCCGTGCGTGCCGGCGAGCCTGCAGCCGCTGGGATCGTCGGGGCCGAGGGTGAGGTGCTCGCGCGCGTGGGCTCTTAGTACTTGCCGCCGGGACGATCGCTGCCTTGTTTGACCTCATTTCCACCTGGGAATCGCTGCGATCATTCTGACTGGATCCGATTCCCTCGTCTTGATCCGAATGGGGGCGGGTGTTCCAGTCAGCACCGGCAGTCCCTTCTCGAAATGACGCCCTGCAACCGGCCCAGTTTTCAGCGCACCCGGAGTCCGGAGGCAACCCGCCGACAGCTCGTGCTCGCTACATAACAACGACCCTCGGCCGCCGATCTGGCCCGTCACGACATGGCCGGGCGTTGTTTCACTGCCTGAAAGGTGCCATCCTCTCGGCAAGGCTCAGCCTGGCAGTGGAATCGAACGAACGTGAGCCGGGCCGGTATTGGTGCGCAACTGAATCCGAACGCGGGCGGCAGAACGGCAGTCGTGAAACGAGTCGAAATCTTCAGATACTTCGCCGTCGCCGCGCTGTTGGCGTTCGCGACCATTGCAGCAGCATGGTCCGTGTTCGCCCCTGAGGATTCTGTACATCACTTCGATTCTTCCGAGACCGGACCCTTCAGTACCAGCTTCACTTTTCTCCTCCTGCTCCTGGTTGGGGCAGACGTGCTGGGGATCCTGTGGCTCATTCGCCGATTTCGGGGCCGCAATTAGAGCCGATCTCCGCAGCGAGATCGGTTGCGTCGGAGTCGCCCTCGCTGCTGCGCCCAGCGAGTTCAGAGCCAGCAGCGCACCGATGTTGCCCCGAGAAGATCAATCCGTAGCGAAGCTCCGAAGGGCCTATTTCAGATACAGCTGCGCCTTCTTCACGAGTTGACCGTTTTCGAAGGTCGCATTCATGTGCGAGGCGTCGCTGTTCTGCCATACGGTGACGCTTGTCTGCCCATCGCCACCTTCCGGGGCGGCTGCAACTCCTGGGTCGCCCACGATCGCGATGACCTCCTGATGGCTCATGCCTTCCCGGATCCGTTCGAACTCCGCGAGCGTGGCGATTGGCGGAGGATCCTCCGTCTTGGAGAGATCCTGTGTCTGGACGTCATTTACCGACATCCCGACACTAACCAAGGTGACCGCGCAGACACTGGGCACCATCAGGACCGTTGTTGCCCCCAAGATGACGAGCTTCAATTCCTTGGTGAATTTCATCGGATCTCTCAGACCTCCATCCGTGTCCGTCCCATGACGGAGACCAGCCGGCTTTCTTCGATCGGACGAGAAAGGCGAGGGGGGAAGCTCAGGATATCACGCCAGAGCCCTCACCTTGGTGCCGGAGAGCCTCCGAGTTACCCTCGCACACGCTGCCGCATCGGTCACCTGCCGGAGGATCGGCCGTATGACCGATGCGCTGAGCAGCCCCCTGTTGTGTCCTCCATCATGGGCTAGAAAGGCCCGCGCTTGGACTTGGGGCAGACGCCGAGGAGGCCCTTCATTGCCGACCATGATCACCGACGCATGCATCAACTGCGGCGCGTGTCTCCTCAGCTGCCCCAACAATGGCATTCAGGCGGGCGAGGACAGGGTCGTGATCAACGCCGCTCTCTGCACGGAGTGCGTGGGCTTCTTTTCCTCGGAGCAGTGTGCCGCGGTATGCCCGATCGACAATGCCTGCATCCGGGATCCCGGCAACGTGATAACCGAAGAGGTGTTGTTCGAGCGCGCCAAGAAAATCCACGCCAAGTCCCCCACACCGCCCACTCTCTCGCCCAGGACGTCCCGCTTCCGGGCGGCCAATGCTCCGAAATGGTGGGAGCGATTGATTCCCTCGCGCAAGGCTCTCCCCCGAAGCGTGGCCGAGCCCGAGTTCAAGGATGCGTAGCTCTTCGGCAATGGGAAATGCCGAAGCCCGGTGGATGACGGCTGCTTCTTCGAACTCCCCACCGAGATGGGTCGACGTCAGATGTTGGACTATCTGATCGGGGCTGCCAATATCGTGGGCGGCGTGTTCTGCCACGCCCTGATCCATGGCAAGATCCATCGGACCGAAGCGAGCGTCGAGTTCTTCTCGAACTGGCGCGCCCAACACCCCACATTCAGCAAGCACGGCCCTCCTTTCCTGATCGCGTTCGGGCTCATTCGAATCGTGCTCGGGCTACTGAACTGACTCGTTTTGGCACTTCACCTCCGACCGCTTCTGAGATCTCTGCCCGGGTTGTTGAATGACCCGTTCGCTCTCGATCTGGGCATCGAATTCCTGCACAGCATTGCCGACACGCCGATGATGAGGCTGGCATGCCGGCAGATGCTCGTCGGCGTCGATGCGTCGGAGCGTGTGCTCCTGGAATCGCTGACCCGCACACCAGTCGATCTCGACGCGTTGGCAAGCCTGCCGGAGACCACACTCGGCGGAGCCTACAGTCGCTTCTTCACGATGAATGGCTTCGACCCGGATTTCCACGCCAAGATATGCCCGGGCTCCCTCGAAGACCTGGAACGCGACTGGGTGTTCGCGCGCTTCGCACGTCTACACGACCTGCACCACGTCATGCTCGGCATCGGCGCCTCCCCCCCCCAGGAGATCGCGCTGCACCTGTTTCTCTTCGTCAACACACGGGATCCAGTGTCGACCATCTTCACGGCGGCATTGCCATACTTGGCGGCCCGCTACCTGAAGCGGGGTGGGATCTGGGCCGAGAGCCGCAGGCTCGTCAAGACCGCACAGGCGCTGCCAAACCTGTTCCGCTTCCGGTACGAGGAAGTCATGGCTGAGCCGCTCGTCGACCTGCGCGCGCGGGTCGGCCTGCCGGCGGGTGGCTGCGCGGCGGCCTGGTGAAGCGGACCCCCACCCCGTGAGGTGCCAGGGGCAACCGGGGCTCTCTCCTCATCGATAGAGGCAGAGGCAGAGGACCGGCCAGACGCCCACCGTGTAGTACCAGAGGAGGCGCACTACCCGAAAGCTGCTGCTCGAGGATTGCCGCTGATCAGGGGCATCGTCGCGCAGAGGCTTCAGGCGCAGCCAGATGACGCTCAGGAGGATCAAGGCGCCCACGGCGTGGGCGACGTGCGTCGCCACGATGACGCAGAAGAGGTAGCCGTGCTGGCTCGAGCTCAGGGTCAACCCCTGGCGGATCAGGCTGATCCATAGGACGCCCTGGAAGACTACGAAGAAGGTTCCGGACGCGATGGCGGCGAGGAGGAGGGGGCCGATCCGGCTCTTTTGATTCTCCCACGAGCGAGCCGCCAAGAAGACCAGGGCACCGCTCATCAGCAAGACGGCGGTGTTGATCGCCAGATCCTCCGGCAGGAACCATGGCTGCCCGGCCGGGGGCCAGGTGTCGCCAGCGGCCGCTCGCGTGAGCACGAAGCCGCCCACGGTGCCGGCGACGATCATCGCGTCGAAGATCAAGAAGACGAACATCGCCACGATGCTCTCTTCCGGAAAGAGGCGCCGCGAGCGTCGTTTCTGGTCGAACGCGATGACGCTCCGACCGCTCATACGAGAAACTCCTGCACGTCCCGCGACCAGTGATGGCCCCTGGTGGCCGGAAGACGGCTACCTGCCGACTGAGACCTGCGGGTGACCAGGCCCCGGCTGCGGTACGTGCATGTAGGTTAGAGGAAGCTCTGGTGTTCTGGTGGATCGCTCCTCGTTTCAGGGAGCCAGGTCCCTTTCGTCCTGGTCCTCGGGCCGCCGCTGGGCATCCTCGGGGCGGACGGCGCGCAGCCTCTTCCGCATTCGCCAGCGCCGCCAGCGGCGCTTGAGGGCGTTCGAGGAGCGGGCGTCGGAGGGGGCGTGCCCGCTGGTCACGCCATGGCGCCGCAGGTAGAGCCAGGCCACCAACACACCGCCCAGATGGCCGACATGACTGATGCCGCCCTCGGATCCGCTCATCATCATCGTCATGCCCAGGAGCGCCGGAATCAGCCAGATGGCGCGGAAGCTCACCGGTGGGAAGATCAGCATGATGCGGCGATCCGGCCACGTCAGCGAGTAGGCCAAGAGTACGCCATAGACCGCGCCCGATGCGCCTAGCGTGTAGGTGTCCAGCCCGGCCGCGTCCGGGTCACGAAAGATCAGCATCACGAACGGCCAGCTCGCGATGATGAGGCCAGCGCCGATACCGCACAACAGGTAGTAGCGGAGGAAGCGTTTCTTCCCCCAGACCATGGCGAGCTCTGAACCGAACATCCACAGCGCAAAGCAGTTCATCGCGATGTGCGCGAAGCCACCGTGTAACCACATGTATGTGAAGGGCTGCCAGAGGTAGCCCTCCTGCCACACGGCGCTGGGTCGCACGGAGCCCAGATCCGAGATGCTCGGTGCGATCATTTGTGCGATGTACACCACCAGGTTCGCGATCATCAGCTGCTTGACGATCTTCGGGGTCTCCGGCGGCCCAAAGCGCATGGACTGCTGTCCGTACACCGTTTCGTGTCTCCTCGTGATCCCCACACGACGTGTGGACCCTGAATGCATTCGCGAGACCATCGCCCGACGAGAAGCCGCTGCGATCCGATTCACTCGAGCCTGCGGGAAGGGTACGCGGTATTCCTCGGTCCACGCACGGGCCATTTCCACGTACCTCCGTCAAACCGGTAGCGCCCCAAGGCACGGCTTCTGGCGGCAACTCCATCAGGGAGGAGCGACGACGATCTGCGACGGCACGGGAAGAGTAGCGCCCTGTTTCCAAGGGCCACGGCGCGCGAGTCGGCCAGGCCACGGTGATAGCGCGTGTGTGCTCATGGCCCTGCGCCAGAAATGGGAGGAGCGACGCGGATCGCTCAGCTCAGGTATCCGAAGCGAAAGCCCAGGGCAACGAGAGCAGCGCGGGTCCCGACGCCGAGCTTGGACCGCATCTTCTCGACGTGGGTGCGCACCGTGTACTCGCTGACGCCCAGCTTCTTCGCCGCTGCCGGCGTCTCGTCACCCGCGGCGAGAAGTGAAAGCACCTCCTGCTCGCGGGCCGTCAGGGTTTGCCACTGATCAGGATCGTGCTCCACACCGCAGTTGAGCACGCAGACAGCGGTGTCGTCGACCGGCACGCAGGTGAGACGATGCTCTCTCCCAGCGAGCTTGAGGTCTACCCGCTGCGTACGCTCCAGCCCCTCCGACAGCAGACGCCCCACACAGTTCGTCTGGCAGGGAAGCCCCTCGGCCCCCTCCAGCCCGCCCACCACGTCCCAGCACAGCTTGCCCTCCCCGGGGCCCATCAATCGACGCGCCGGAGTATTCTGCGAGACGACAGTGCCGTCCTTCTGGGCGATGACGACAGAGGGGGTTGCAGAGGCCATCGAATCTCCTCGGTGCGGGCGCGCCGCACACGGCCGGCAAAATGCCTGTCTCTTCATTTGAGTAACCCGCGCCTCGGCCAGCGCATATGATCGCGGTCATAGCCTCCCACGAGCGATAGACCCGACGGGGTGGGCCCTGAACCCCGGTTTCATCTGTGGCGAAACGCCACATGGCGGTGCGACCTCATCACAGCATCCCCACACCGATGACACCGAAGAACAGGAACACGAAGCCCGCCAAGGCACAGGCAGCGGCCTGACGGGCACTCTGGCGCCCAGCGAGGCGAGCCGTCACCAACCCGGCGTAGATCGCCCAGCAGATCAGCATCCAGGCTTCGTGGGGGCTACCACGCAAGACTTGCCCGAGAGATTCTCGCAACCAGAACATCCCCGTCACGATCCCCAAGCTCAGCAACAAGAAGCCAACGGCGATCGCAACGCGGTTGACCCGATCCAGAGCCTCCAAGGAGGGCAGACCGAACTCGTCGAGCGGACGTTTGGCCTTCAGGCGCCGATGCTCCGCGAGATAGAGCAAGCCCGCGAAACCCGCGATGCCCAGCAGCGCCTGGCCGGCGCTCGCGAGCAGTACGTGCACATGGGGCAGCGTACCGACCGGCGCAGTCGAAACGCCTGCCTCCGGCTGCATGCCGAGAGACGAGACGAAGACCGCCAAGAAGGCCACCGGGCCGAGCCCCACCGCGAGTCCCGGCAGGTGAACCCGCAGGCGCAGCATCAGAAAGAAGACGACGGACATCCAGGTCGTCACCGAGATCACGAGAGAAAGCGACGTGATGGCGACGGATTCGCCAGACCGGTGGAGGGAGGCAAACGCCAGGATCTGCGCGCCTGCGCCCAACCCGAGCACCCAGATGCCGCCACGCCTCAGGCGAGGCTCCGGCAACACCATGCCGACCACGGCTCCTATCCCTGCTACGAGGTAGAGCGCCGCTGCTAGGTGATGAAATCCGACCACTCAGCGCTCCGATTCGCTTCGCCAGACCACGATTCCAATTGCCGACCCTGATTGCCTTCTCGATCGCGATTGTAGGATCCAACGCCTCGTCCCGCCGCGCTGTTCCATGCCTTCGACCCTCGCCTCTGGGCTTCGCGAGGGCTTCACTCCGGCCCATGACCAGGCGTTCCCGTTGCGGGGCGGGTTGGTCTTCGCTCTCGGCCATCTGACCGATGTGATCGAGGCCGCGTCGGCCCTGTGGAGATCGTGCAGCGACTAGGCGACGAGCGGAGCCGGGGGTTTCTGCCGCAGCACGTGGATGAGGAAATGTGCGATCGAGACCGCCGTCAGGATGAGCGACAGTCCGGCGAGCCTACACAGCAGATCGGAAGTAGTGAGGATGGCCGCGACGCCGAGAAGCAACGAGGAGACGTGCAGCACAAACCCCCGGCGCGTCAGCGCCTCGGGATGCAGCTTCTTGATCGAGGGCACCCGCATCTTCCCCACCAGGGGCGCGTAACGATGGAGCCAGACGAGAAAGGGCACGATGCGCGTGAGCATCCCGTGCATGATCATGCCGACCCAGCCCCAGAGCACGAGCCATCCGAAAAGGATGTCCCAGTGCATCGCGTCCAACGACCAGGCGGCGACGGCAGCCAGCGCGGTGAGCGGAGCCATCAGCAGACCGGCCTGCCAGAAGTACAGACTCGCGTCGACCCGCTTACGGCGCCGCCTCGAGAGGCTCCACGCCGCGACGGCCGGATGCAGCATCCAGATGGCGAAGATGCCGGGCGCGGCGGCTGCCGCAACCGCGGGCTCGAGGGGCGGTGAGTTCTCACCGAGCAGGCTGAAGTAGTCGACGCCAAGGATGAGTGCCGGCCCGATGCCGTTGAATACTGCAAGGATCTGCACCGTCCACTTGAGGGCACCAGGCGGGTGCGGTGCGAGGTAGAACATAGGCAGCACCTGCCACGAGACCGCCGCGACCAGCCCACCGACCCAGCCGACGAGCGCGATGCAGAGGTGCGCCTGGCTCCAGAGCGTTCGGGAGCCGGGGAAGCCCATGCCGCTCATGCCGTGAGCCATCCAGATGCCCGCGACGGCCGCAAGAAAGAAGAAGCCGACGGCCGCGCGAATTCCGAAGACGGTCTCGTTCAGAGAAGGCGCCCTGAACAGCGCGATGCCGACCGGTACCACGAAGAGACCGACACCGAAGGTCAGGATTGCGATCGCCACGAAGACGACCGACGGATTCCCTCTCGCGATGCCCCAGCAGAAGCCGGCGACTCCCAGCGTGAAGAGCGCATGCACACCGTGGGCGGAACGCCGCCAGGGGATGGGACTCCCGACGACCACCGCGACGATCTGATACGTCGCGCCCAGCATCACCATGGAGACGAAGCCGAGGGTGCCGAGGTGCGTCACGGCGAGCGTGAGGGGTACCCAACGGCTCGTGAGCACGTCGACCCCACCAAGGAGCACCGTGGCCCCCGCAGCTGCCAAAGCCAGGGGCGCCGTCAGGAAGAACGAAAGGGGGATCTCGAGGGGGGGCGCATCCTGGAGACTCAAGCGAAGGGCGACCATTCTTCAGCCCGGTCTTCCGACCCAGACGAGCCCGCTCGTATCGGCCGCCTCGGCTGCCTCCCAGTCCAGCTCCCGGCGATCGAGCTGGGCCAACAGCGGACGAGGGAAGCAGGGCGTGCGGGCGATCAGCGCCTCACCCGGCCGCAGCGCGGCCGCCGCCTCGAGGACCTGCTCCATCGGCAGCGGGGCCTCGAGGTCACAGAGATCCATCAGCTCGCGATCGCCCGGAGGCTGGAGCAGCAGCATCCAGCGGCGACGCGCAATCTTTTCGAGCTGGGCATGAACGCCGTGCTCGGTGAACTCAGCGAGAAGGCCCGACGCATCGAAGCCCAACTCCACTTCGAGAATGCCGCCTTCCGGAAGCGCCTGCAGCTGGTGCGTGACGACCGCGTGCACAGATTCGGGCGCATCGCTGTCGAAGCGGCAATGGCAGATCCTCTGGACTCCCGATTCGCGCTGCCCCCGTTGTTGCATCGATGTGCTGCGCGCGTTGTCTCTTCCCTGGTGAGCCATCCTGGCAGGTTGCTTAGCACACTGCTACGAACGCATTTTCTGGGATTGCCCATACCTCGGGTGATCTCGTGCCACCACGAGGAAACAACCGGATGTCCGACACCAGTCTGAGCCTGCAGCAGTTCTTCACGCTCGACCACCGTCGCTGCGACGAGAAGTGGGCCGAGGTCGAGGCCGCAGTGCAGGCCGGCGATGTGGAGCTTGAGAAGGAGAGGTGGCGCACATTCCAGAGCCAGATGCTGCGGCATCTCCGGATGGAGGAGGAGGTGATGTTCCCGGCCTTCGAGCAGGCAAGCGGCATGACTCAGGCCGGCCCCACCTTCATGATGAGATCCGAGCATGACCAGATGCGCGGGCTCATCGAGCAAATGGGCATTGCAGCGGACGGGGACGACTACGACGAACTCGTCGATCTCGGGGATACCCTGTTGATGCTGATCCAACAGCACAATCAGAAGGAAGAGCAGATGCTCTACCCCATGGCGGAGCGGGCCCTCACTGCCGATTGGGCGGAGATCCTCGCGAAGCTGATCGAGTACTGAATCCCTGCCAACACCAGGAATCTCCCCGGTGCAGCCTGGCTCCCGTGGTCACGACCGTGGAGACGCCGCTTGGTCGTCGTTTCGAGGGCGTGGATCGTCACCTTGGCCCGCCTGTCCTGCCTCGCGAGTCCCGAGGATTCTAGAGAATTCCCAACCTTGTTTTGAGTGTTGATACAGCCAGATGTCTTTGTACACCTGTTCAGCATCGGGCTTCCGATAGGAGACCTGACAGCGGACAGTTTCCGGAGATCCTTCTAGAGCGCCGGAATCCAAGATCTCGTAGCTTGGATGCTGGTCTGCGAAATCCATCCTCAACTGTCTATTGCAAGGGTCCTTCACATAGACGTAGAACAGAGCTATTCCCAAGATCAGAAATAGAAACGCGTAGTACTTCAGCATTGGCGAAACTCACACATCCGAAAAAAACATCCAAGAGAACCACGAAGGAGCGCCGGAAGCCAGCCTTGGCGAGGCTCGAGGAATTCGGCGTCCGGGTACTGTACTCCTTTATCGAGAGACCGGCCGACGACTGGCGATTCTGGGTGAAGATCACCGTGGTCATGTTTCTTGTCACAGCCGGTCCGGCGATCGCAATCGCCCTCTTCTTCCTTGGCCGAGACCTCGGTGTATTTCGTTGAGCCGGGGCCCCCACTCCTTCACCCTGCCCTGCACCGGTCAAGAAGCCGTGGAGACGAGTAGAACAGACGCTGGCAGAACCGGCTGCTGAAGCCGGCATCCCTGCGGAGGCCAAGCCGGAGATTCCTCGAGGGCAGCTCGCGGTGTTCGGTCCTCTGCGTGCAGGCGCTCTAGGCGCCCGCACACATCGACCGGGCTCTTGTTCGGAGAGGACGGTTCTCAGTCCGCCAGGCCCACCTCGCGATACTTCGAGATCGTGCGGTCGGTGATCAGACCGACGCGCTGGAGCTGCGGGAAGGCATACTCGCGGAAGGGATTCGGCTGAGACTTGGCCGTCTCCGGGTCGCTCAACCTCGAGGCGATCTCGCTGGACGCTTTCTTGGGATCGACCCCAACAGAGGCGTAGATCTCCTCCATGGGATCGACCCACGCCTTGCCCTTTTCCATCTGTGGGGTCGTCGCGAGCAGCGTCATCGCCGTCCAGGCAAAGTCCTCCAGGCGGTCGCGGTCGGGCTCGTTCATCTTCGGGATCGCGTCCTTCATGTAGATCAGCCCGTAGGACACGTGCCGCGCCTCGTCCTGGGAGGTGAGCTCCAGGATCTTGCGAAAGACCTCGTCCCCCGTGATTTCCTTCATGATCTTGAAGGATCCCATGGCCAGGCTCTCCGCGATGACCTGCATGCCGACGCACTTCATCTGCCAGAGATCCGCCGTGAGTACCGCGTTGAGCAACGCCTTCAGCCCGGGCATGATCGGGTAGATGCGGTCCAGGCGTTGGATGTAGCGGTGGAAGACCTCGACGTGACGGGCCTCGTCGATCACCTGCGTGGACGCGTAGAGTTTGCCGTCCATGTCCGGCACGACCTCCACGAGCTGCCCGCAGATCATCATCGCACCCTGCTCACCGTGCAGGAAAGTCGACAGCAGGTGGGCCGAGCGCCGCTTCGAGAGTTCGATCTGCTTCTCCATCGGGAGCGCCTTGACGAAATCGTACGGCTCGGCGAACTGAGCGCTCATGTCGCCGATCTGGCTCGGGTCGGTCTCGATCTCCCAAGGGATGTCCAGCGCGGCGTTCCACTGCTCCTTCTTGGCCACCTCATAGAGATCGCGAAGCGCCTTGATGTTCGTGTCATAGTCGAAGCGCCAAAGCGCCTGGACCGTAGTATCGATCGTCTCGAAGCTCATGTGTCATTTCTCCAGTGTTGCTGACGTGATACCGACCGGCGTGGAGTCTCCAGCCGGAATGAGCGTCCCCTGGGCATCGCCCTGGGAGGAATCGGCGGACGGGGAATCAGCGGCGTTCGCTTGGAGCCCGCCGATGGGGCAGTAGTCCGAAGCCTCGGCGCAAGCCTCCTCTTCCGCTGGGGTCTGGGGCTGCTTGAAGACCCGGGCGATGGACGTGCCAGCGGGGATTTCGAGATTCTCGGGGGCCCGTTCCGAGCACAACGCGCAGCCGATGCACTCCTCCTCGACCACTTCGAAACGACGCCGCATGCAAGAACCTCTCAGCCTGGGGGAGCGCCGCGAACTCAGGGACTTTGCCCCGACTCGGGCGGCCTCCAGTACTGTATAGCACCCCAGTATTAGAGTCGAACCCAATTTTGGATGATATGCCAACAAATTTCCTCAATCGGAAAATTCCTATTGATTTCAGTTAGATGCGTTGGCGGCGACCTGCCGGATCCATGTCTCCGCCGGTCGAACTGGGTAGCTTGATGTAGTAGGATGCCCCTGGTGGAGGTGGATCCCATGGCAGAGCCGGCGCCGGAAGGGCGGCTTGAGAAGCGGAAGCGCGAGCGGCGGCTGCGCATCTACAACGCAGCCGTGGGTCTGTTCCGCAGCCAGGGCTTCGAGCGCACCACGGTGAACCAGATCGCCGAAGCCGCGGATATCGCGCCGGCGACGTTCTTCAACCATTTCCAGAGCAAGAGTGCCCTGTTGGGGCATATGACCACAGACATTCTCGACGTCGTCGGACTCATGCTCGAGGATGAGCTCAAAGCCGCCGAGTCGACCCACGATCGCCTCATAGGCTTCGTGGCCAACGCGGCGGACCAGATCGCCGAGACGCGAGACCTCGCCCGGGACGTGTTGCTGGAGCTGGTGCGCACCGAATCCGAGCCGGGACAGCAGCCCCCCTACGTGGGGCGCATCCACGAACCCTTCGCCGCGATGCTGCGTGAGGGCCAGGAGCGGGGCGATGTGCGCCGCGATCAGGACGCGGCCTTCCTGGCAGAGATGGTGGTCGGCATCCTCAACGCCGCGATTACCAACTGGCTCGCCGATTCCCACTACCCCATCGAGCAGCGCCTGCGTCAGGCGGTCCAGTTTGCCTGGGAGGCGATCCGCTTCGAGTCCGGCTCGGCCGACGGCCCAGCTGGAGCACCCAAGCCGTCAACCTCATCGCAGGGCTGACCCTCGCCTGGCAGTAGCGAGCGCGGTGTCTTCCGCTTCCCGATCGTCGAGTCCGAAGAGAGCCCGCGTGGCCTTGAGCATCGCCACACCCTCTTCGTGGCCCGTTTCCCCCCGCAGACGCGCCATTGGACCGTGTAGGAGCTTGTTGACGATCGAACGCGTGAGCGCGTCGAGCGCCTCTCTCTGCTCTTCCGGCATGTCGTCGAGTCCCAGGCGGCTGGCGGCGCGTTCGACCGCGCCCACGCGGATCTCCTCGCCCCGGCTCTGCAGATCGCGGATCGTCGGAACTGCCTGCAGCGCCGTCAGCCAGCCGTCGAAGCCCAGCTGTTCCTCTAGAACGATCTCCTCGGCCCTGTCGCCCTCACGCCTACGCTCCTCGGCGTTGGTGGCCGCGATGTCCCGCAGGTCGTCGAGGTCGTAGAGATAGGCGTTCTCCAGGCGATTCACTTCGGGATCGACGTTGCGCGGAACGCCGATGTCGATGAAGAACACCGGTCGCGCCTGGCGGGCCCCGAGCGCCCGCGCCACCTGATCGCTGCCTAGCAGGGGGACATCTCCACCGATACAGCTCAGGACGACATCCGCTTCCACGAGCAGATCGTCGAGTTCCTCGAACCCATGCGCGCTCGCATCGAAACGCCTGGCCAGGGCAGCGGCGTTGTTGCGAGTGCGATTTGCGATGCGTACGGCTGCCAGCCCTTCCCGCTGGAGCGACTCCAGGGCGAGCTCGATCATGTCGCCCGCGCCAATCAGCAGCGCGGTCTTGTCGCTCAGCTCTTCAAAGATCTTGCTAGCAAGCCTCACGGCGACGCGGGGGACCGATACCGGACGTTCCCCGATCCGTGTCTCGTTCTTGACGCGCTTCGCTGTCGCGAATGCGCGCTGATATAGCCGCGCGAGCAGCGGACCACAGAAACCCGCCTCGCTGGCGAGGCCGTAGGCGTCTTTGACCTGACCCAGGATCTGAGGCTCGCCTACGACCATCGAATCGATCGACGAAGCAACCCGGAACACGTGCGCGACCGCCTCGCCGTCCTGGTACCGGTACGTGCAGTCCTCCAACGACATACCGGGCGGCAGCGCACCCGAGCCCAGGTCGTGCTGCAGGAAGTGCAGCAGGCGACGACTCGCCGCCGCCGGTTGGTGCGTGGTCACGACGATCTCGACCCGGTTGCAGGTCGAGAGCAGCATCGCCTCCTCGATCTCGTCACTCTTCGCGAGTTCGTGCAGCGCCGCCGCGGGGTCGCTCACGGCGAAGCGCTCCCGCACCTCGATCGAAGCCGTGCGGTCGTTCATTCCGAGGAGCAGGATCTTCGCCGTCGGGCTCTCGCCGTCGGCGAGCAGCCTGAGCATCCGCTGCTCGCGGCCCGTCGGAAGCTACCTGCCCTTCGGCGGGGGTGCCGCTCCAGCGTTCGGAACGCAGATCGAGTGGTTCTCGATGGGAACGCGGCTGAGGCGACCGTGCTGGGCGGTCGTGTTCTGCGCGACTACCGCGCCGTCCTCCACAGCTGTCACGATGGCGGGCTTCCGGACCGATCCGTTCGCTTCCGTTGTCATGATCTGCCTCGAGACCCTGCCGACCGTCGGCTCCGCCGACTCCCCTGGGAGCCGGCGGAGCCGCTCGTCCATTCCTCCCGGTACCGTCCACCCCACACCCCGCGGGTTGGACCGGAGTTCGGGATGAGGCTCAGGCCGCCCAATCCTTCTCGTAGACGGTCCACTCGCCTTCGTCCGAATCCGCTTCGGCTTTGAGCTCGAGGCCGCTCTTCAGGAAGAAGTAGATCAGAGGCAACACGCCACCCACGATGAACAGGGTCCCTCCGATCGAGCGGAAGTAGGTCAGGACCTTCCACACGCTTCCGGTCAGGATCTCCTGGGAGCGGGCGAACCAGAGCCCTTCCTGGACCACGATCATGAGCTGGTACATCCCGACCGGGAACAGATCGAGGAACATCATCAACGCCAATCCAAGCTGCAGCGACCAGAAGGCTCGCTTGACCAACTGCTCGTTCCAGGCTTCTTTCCGGATCAGATGCTGAATGCAGAACAGCATCCCGCCGAGGGCGATGTTTCCCTTCACCCCGAACATGGCGGCATGAGCATGGTTGCCCGTCATGTAGGTGCCGTGCTCGTAGTAGTTGACGATGGGAAGGTTGATGAGCGAGCCAAATACTCCCGCTCCAAAGATGTTCCAGAAGTTGACGGCCAGGATGAACAGCCAGACGCCTTCCATCAAGAAGGCCTGTCTTCCTGCGACCACATGCTTCTGGGCCCGACCCGCTTCCGACTTTCCTCGCCAGGCATCGAGTGTCAGCAAGAGCAGCGGCAGCACCTGAAGTGTCGAGAAGACGCCTCCCACGGCGATGATTCCCGTCGGCTTCGCGATCCAGTAGAAGTTGTGCGAAATGCCGAGCGTCGCGGTGACCAGGAACATCATCACGGCCAGGAAGATGACCCGCTCAGCCATCATCCGTGAGATGAGGCCCATCTGCACCAGGATGTACCCGACGATCACCGTCGTGAACACCTCGAAGGTGACCTCCACCCACATGTGCACGACCATCCAGCGCCAGTAGTCCGAAACCGCAAAGTTCTGCTCCGGCGAAATCATCAGCCCGAAGAACAAGAACGCGACCATGATCCCACTGCCGTAGAGCAGCCACGCGGGAACGGACCAGATGTTCTTGGTCGTCAGCCACGGCCTCACGGCGCGGAAGATGATGTAGATCCAGAGAGCGAACGAGGTCAGCAGCGTGTACTGGAAGGCTCGACCGATCTCCATGAACTCCCAGCCCTGGCTCCCGAACCAGTACGCGGTCGCACCGGTGATCATGCCCGTCTGGCCGGCATAGATGCCCACCAGCGCGCCCACACCTGTGACGATACACAGCGCAAACAGCCCGTTGATCAGGGCTAGCTGCCCGTCCGGAACCCTCGAGATCCGGGGCAGGAAGAAGATCGTATAACCGACCCATGCCATGAAGAACCAATAGATCTGGAACAGTGTGTGATAGCTGCGCAACACCGTGAACGGAATGATGTCCCCGAGAGAGAACCCGAACGGACGCACGAAGTCCATCGAGGCGAACACACCGGCCAGGACCTGACACCCGAACAGGATGATCGAGAACACGAAGAACTTGTACGTGGCCCGCTGCGTGGCACGTACGCGTCCCTCCTCCAGGTCGTTCGTGGTCAGCGACGTCCCGTTCCCCGCGAACGGATCCCCTTGCTCCTTGAATTGCCCGTACACGTACAGGACCGCCAGGATTCCCAGGAACAGTCCAAAGATCGAAATGAAACTCCAGATCCAGGTCTGGCTCGTGGCCGTGTTGCCAGCGTCGGGATCATACGGCCAGTTGTGCGTGTAGCTGTAGATCTCACCCGGTCGATTCGCCCCGGAGACCCAACCGCCCCAGAAGAAGAAGGCGGACAGATCCCGAAGATCGTCGGGGTCGGAGATGAAGCCAGCCGGCTCAAAGGATTCTTCATACGTCGGATCGTTGAACATCGCCGTGAAATGAACAACCAGATCCTCGAACGCCTTGGTCTGGGCATCGCTGATGAGGATATGACCGGCGCTCTCGTCCCAGGTGTTCGTATGAATCTCTCGGCGAACCCGCGCCTCGATCGCATCCTTGTCGTACTGGCTGACAGTACCGCCCAACTCGGCTTCATAGAACGACCGCATCGAGACAACCGTCCGGTGCAGAGCATCCGCAGTGAAGTCCGGCCCACGTTCCGCTCCGTCGCCCCAGAACGAGCCGTAACCCATCAGGCCCCTGAGGTGGAACACCTCCTGCCCGTGTTTGATCTGCTCACGCGAGATCACCGTCTCCCCGCTGGCCGTCTTGTAAGACTCCAGCGGCGGTGCGCCCACGTAGGTCTGCGTGCCGAGATAGATCAATCCCGCAGCGCAGATCGCGGCAACGATCAAGAAATGCACCCACCAGGTGTTCTTGTCCTGGAGGATCTGAGCGAGGTTCCGGCCCTGTTGGCTCATCCTAGACTCCTGTCTGATCTATCGACCTAGAGATCTCTTTATCGACTTGTGGTCCCTACAAGCGCGGAGCCTACAATCACCTCAAGGCGCTCCGCGTACGTCATATGACGGGTGCCAACCAACTTGGTTGAAAAAACTTGACGAGTCCGTCATGCCCAACGCCTGGCCAGATCTTGGCTCCTCCAGGGAAGAGGACGCCTCTCCCATGGACATGCGGCGAAAAGACCCGTAAGGGCTGGAGACGCCGACATCTGGCGGCCCGCAGCAGGCCCTCGCGAGCGGCCCGATTTCGCTGTTTCTGCTCGCTTTTCCTCTCGAGGACCGCGCACGGGAGGCCGAGCGGGCACGGCTCCTTCGTATGCGGCTCGGCCGCCTTCAGCGGCAACCCGCGAGTGGTGCACACCCGTGCTACCGCATGGCTGCGATTGGAGCCGGTTGCTCCGCTGGGTCTAGCGCGCCGCCCTCGCCACCCTGAGGTCCCGGTTCTCGACCCCGTCTTTCGCGATGTCAGCCAGGGTGGTGCCCTCGGCCCAGGACCGGAGTTGTTCGTTCAGCCGGCTCCATGAGCCGTGGAGTGGACAGGGATAAGCCGCGTCGCACTTCCCCCAACCGAAGGCGCAGCGTCCATCCGTCGAGTAGGCGTCCACCGCTGTCAGGATGTCGATGAAAGGGATCTCGTCGGGTGCCTTCGAGAGCAGGAAGCCGCCGCCCTGCCCCTTCTGCGAGGTCAGCAGGCCGGCCAGCACCAGGCGCCGCATCACCTTCGAGAGGTAGTGGCTCGGGATACCCGTCGCGATCGACAGATCCTTCACGCGCATCGGCTCTCCCGTCGGCATGATCGCCAGCCATGCCATCGCCCTGAGGGCGTATTCAGCTGTTTGGGAGAGGATCATGGTTCTACCTGTGGCCAGCGATCGGCCGAGCCTCAGCTCGAGCGGATCTCGCGGCGGAGGGCCAAGCGCCACCACGGGCTCCGCAGTGGATAGTTCGTGAGCCCGAGATGCGGCATCGGTCGTTTGACTGACCCCGGCGCCACACCGATGTGCCATATTAGGGCAAAGGGCCTCTCCGTCGATTGGAATTCCTGCAAAGTGACCAAGGTAGACGCCAGAAGCTCTCAGCGTGCGGAGCAGAGAAGCCCACCCATGCAACGCCCCGCTCCAGCACGCGAGCTGCCCTTGGCCAGCCTGCTCCTGCTTTGCTTGCTCCCAGGCCTATCGGGCTGTCTTGCATCCGGGGGCACCCGTGCAGTCCGCCCACACCCGGTGAAGGCAGCGCGCGCTCCGGAGCAACGTATCGAAACCCTGGTGCACACATGGTTCGCCCTTCTCGAAGTGCGTGCGTCCGGAGAAACGGCGTTCGAGAGCCATCTGGCCGATCCTCCGTTCGAGATCGATCTGGTCGGCGGCACGATTCGGACTCCGGAAGACCTGCACGCCTGGCACGCCCATCTACTGCAGGAGCACCCCGAGCGCGAGTACCGGATCGACCCGGTTCGCATCGTTTCTGCCGGCGATCACCTCTATCGCGCGCACTTCCGCTTTGACCGCCATACACGGGATGGCGGCGGCTCACCCCACGTCGCTCGCCGTGAGCACACCTGGTTCCTGCGCATGCTCCCGAGCGACGAGCCTGTGATCCTCCGCATCGAGGAGCGTCCACTGCTCGCCTTTCCCGGAACAGGCCCGCAGATCACCTGTTACTGATTGGAGTGGCGCCATGCGCTGGAAATCCCTGTACCTGACGACCGTCTTCGCAACGTCGCTCTGGGTCACGGGCGCTCTCGCCGAGGACACCCCGATGCTGGCCGTCCACGACGGGGTCGGTGGCGAGTTCTCTGCGCCTAGCAGCCTCGGCCGCGACGTCACCCTCTCGGAATTTCGTGGCAAGAGCGTGCTGCTGTTCTTCGGCTATACGAGTTGTCAGGACGTCTGCCCCGCCACGCTCTCTCACCTTCACACCCTGATGAAGCGCCTCGGAGCGGGGGCCGACGACGTGCAGGTGTTGCTGGCAACGGTAGACCCGGAGAACGATACACCGGAGCACCTGCGCGCATACCTGGCCCAGTTCGATTCGCGCTTCATCGGGCTGACTGGAACGCGCGAGCAGGCAGACGCGCTGGCAAAGCTCTTCATGGTCGACCACAGCCGGAGCCACGGCGTGGAACTCAGCAACGAGCACAACCGGACCCATACACCGGTGAAGAGCGCCTACCTGTATTCGCACTCCCAGCAGATCTACCTGCTGGACAAGCAGGGCCGCACACGAGCCCTGTTCTTCACCGGCTCACCCCTGGAAGAGATGCAGGCGGCGGTGTTGGCGCTCCTCGAGGAGCCCGCACACGCCCCGCCTGCCGATGGGGGAAGCCCGAATGCTCCGCTCGATGCGAAGTGCCGTTCCGGCGGGGCACCGTGCCCACACGATCCCGCCAACCATGGAGCACATCAGGGCACGGAGGGAAAAAAGGGATGAGAAGAATCTCGATGACTCGACTCGCAGTGCTCGTGGCGCTTGCGTTCGTGGTGGGTGTCGGCCCGGCTGCGGCGGACAAGCCCTCGAAGGCCGAGGGTCTGCGACGGGTGAATCAGGTGATGGTGAAGCCGCCTTTCCTGCCGAAGCACGACCAGGTGGCGAAGGGCGATCCGGTGATCGTCGAGGTCCGGCTCGAAGTGGTCGAGCGGGAGTTGGTGATCGACGGTGCGGGCACCAAGCTCAACGCCCTGACCTTCCAGGGCAGCGTTCCCGGGCCGATGATCGTGGTGCACGAGGGCGACTACGTGGAGCTCACACTCGTGAACCCTGCCGGCGAGATCACCGGGGGCGAGGGTTGGGAGGGTACTTCTTCGAACATCATGAGCCATAACATCGATCTGCACGCCGTGACCGGCGCCCTGGGCGGTGCGGGCATGACACTGGTGAACCCTGGCCAGGAAGCCACGATCCGCTTCAAGGCCACCAAGGTCGGAGTGTTCGTCTACCACTGCGCGCCCGGTGGCGCGATGATCCCCTACCACGTGGTCGCAGGAATGAACGGCGCCATCATGGTGCTGCCTCGCGAAGGCCTCAAGGATCGCTCCGGAAAGCCGCTGCGCTACGACAAGGCCTACTACATCGGTGAGCAGGACTTCTACGTCGCCAAGGGCATCGACGGCAGGTACAAGGAGTACGACGGTCCGGCCGCAGCGATGCCCGAGACGCTCGAGGTGATGAAGACCAACGAGCCCAGCCACGTCGTCTTCAATGGCGCAGTTGGCGCGCTCACGGGTGAGAGCTCGCTCACGGCCAAGGTGGGGGAGACGGTGCTCTTCCTCCACTCCCAGGCGAACCGCGACACCCGTCCCCACCTGATCGGCGGCCACGGCGATTACGTATGGGCCAGCGGCTCCTTCTCCGATCCGCCCCAGACGGACCTCGAGACGTGGTTCATCGCCGGTGGCTCCGCCGGCGCCGCGCTCTACAAGTTCGTCCAGCCGGGTCTCTACGTGTACCTGAACCACAACCTGATCGACGCCGTGCTGAAGGGCGCCGCCGCCCACGTGAACGTCGAGGGCGAGTGGGACAACGACTACCTGGAGCAGATCAAGAAAACGGGACCGATCGGCCCCTAGCAGCGAGAAGGGCCACTTGGGGATCGTCCGCACTCGGGCGCGCCGCGCCTCGGACCGGGTCGGAAACGGCCCGGACCGTGGTGCGGCTCGACCCGACGACGGGTCATCCAGTGCGGTGTTCAACACGACCTTCCAACTCACCAAGGCGTCGGTGGGATCGAAGCCGTGGGAGCGGGAGCAGCGCTCGTCCTCTAGTGGTGATCCTTGCTTTTCAGCACCCGCGCGACAGCCGCCGCGAGCGTGGCAGCGGTGAAGGGCTTTGGTATGAAGCCGGCAATCGGCTCGACGAACCGGTCTAACGTCTCGGCCTCGCTATAGCCGCTCATCAGCAGCACGGGGACGTCGCCGCGGATCTTGCGCAGTGCGCCAAGGGTCGCAGCGCCGTCCATCTCAGGCATGGTCATGTCGAGCACGACGCAATCGATTTCATCCGCACAGTTGGCGAAGATGCGAAGAGCCTCCGCGCCTCCCTCGGCGCAATACACCCGGTAGCCACGCCTCTCGAGGCCGCGGCGCGCCATGCTGCGGATCATGGCTTCGTCGTCGACGAGCAGTACCAGCCCTTGACCTGGATCGTCGTGGGCCTCGACCGCGATTGGCTGCTGGGTCGCGTGTGCCGAGGCGGGCAAGTAGATCCGAAAGGTCGAACCATGCCCTGGCTGAGTATCGACCGCGATGCCGCCGCGGTGGCTACGCACGATGCCCAGCACAGCCGCGAGGCCGAGGCCCCGCCCCGTGAACTTGGTGGTGAAGAAGGGATCGAAGATTCGCGCGACGGTAGCTTCCGACATCCCCATCCCGGTGTCTTCGACCTCGAGTGTCACATATTCACCGGGGGCCAGATCGACGGCGACCACAAGGCCTCGAGACTCGCCCGGTCCGAATTCTGCGATGCCAGAGCGGATCTCGACGACGCCGGGCCCGTCGCCCGAGGACTCTGCGGCGTTGATTGCGAGGTTCATCACCAGCTGCTGCAGCGCGCTCGGGTCGGCCTCGACGGCGGGCAATCCCTCTGCCAGATCGAGCCGCAGCGTCGTCTTGCGAGTCACCGCTGTGCTCAGCAGACCCGCGATCTCCCGCACGTGCTCGGAGAGATCTACCGGCTGGCGCTCGAAGCTGCCTCTTCCAGTGTAAGCGAGCATTTGCCTCGTCAGCATGGCGGCGCGCTCGCTCGCTAGTTGGATCTGTGCGAGAAAGGGCCGTACCTGGCTCGTTTCCGAAAGCTCGCGCAGTGCCTCCGCCGTATTTCCGAGTATGGATGTCAGCAGGTTGTTGAAGTCGTGGGCGATGCCGCCGGCGAGGATGCCGAGGCTCTCGAGTTTCTGGGTCTGGAGCATCTGGCGCTGTAGATCTTCGCGCTCTGCCTCGGCCTGCTTGCGCCGGGTGACGTCCACACCCACTCCCCAGCTGTGCCAACCCGGAACTGGGAAGTCGTCGGAGATGTTCGACCACGAGATCGTGTGCACCTCGCCGTCGCGAGACCTCAACTGCCATTCGCGGTCGCTATCCTGGGTGCGAGCCCGCCACTCCTCGATGAGCGTTCCACGAGCCTCGGGCGCCGAGAGCAAGTCGATCGCTGCGGGGTTGTGCTCGATCTCGTTCGCTGAATAGCCGCTCACGCGCTGGCACTCGCGATTCCAGGCGATCACGTTCCACTGCTCGTCGAAGGCCATCATCAGCACGGGCATGTTCTCGATGACGCCGCGGAAGCGTTCCTCGCCAAGGCGCAGCTCGGATTCGCTGCGCAGGCGCTCCTCGACTTCTGCCTCCAAGGCGGCATTCGCCTCGCGGATCTCCTTGCTGCGCTTCACCATGGACGCGAGATAGGACGTGAGCCCTACGGTGAGCAGCAGGCCCGCGGCCAGGGCCACCCCGGGCAATGGCCCGCGATGGGCCTTCAGGAACTCGGGGGAGGGGCGGCTTTCGAGTATCCAGCGACGACCTCCAAACTCGAACTCACGGGCGAGACCAGGCCAGAGAAGTGCCGCGGCTCCTGCGCCGCGGCCCGAGACGCCTTCGGCAGGCGCCGCCTCCGGCGACCGGGTCTGCGAAAGATGCCGGTACACAATGCGGTTCGTGACCGGCTCCGAGGGGTCGAGAAGGTCCAGATCGACGCCGCCCGGCATGAGCTGGGCCAGGCCACTTTCGATGACCTCGTCGATCCAGAACACCTGCGTCGCGAAGCCAACCAGATTCGCGCGCCGTGAAGTCACATCGTCGGTGTTGGCATCTCGGCGATAGATCGGCGCTGCCATCAGGATGCGCACTCGATCCTCACGGTCCTGCACGAGGTGGATCCGCCGAGACGCCTGTATGCGACCGCTGTCTCGGGCGCGCTCGAGGGCTTCTCGACGTACGGAGTGCGAGGCCAGGTCGAAGCCCAGGGCGGCCTCGTTGTCGCTGACCGGTTCGAGGTAGAAGACGGGGTAGTAGTCGGAGCGGGGCTGCGCTGCGACCATACGACCTTCGGTGTCGGCCTCGGTGATTCGAAATCCAGCCAGGCCCTGCGTGCGTGCGGCACGCTCGAAGGCGGCCCGCCCGCCTGCCTCGACGCGCGGCGCGTAGCCGATTGCCTTGAGCCGCGGCCCGTGCTGGATCAGACGCTCGACGAAGCCCCGAAACGCCACGCGATCGATCTCCTCGACCGCGCTCCAGAGCGCCGCGACGGATTCGAGCAGCTTCTTCTGCTCTTCGAACTGGTGCCGCACGGCCGCGACACGGTCGCTCGCTGCGACCTTGAAATCAAAAGCGAGTCGCTGGTTTTCGAGCTGCCGGACCAGGGAAGCAGCCCAGATCGTGAGCACCAACCCACCTAACAACACGAGCACACTCCAGCCACTACCGCGAAACGCTCGGCCTATGCCCATGCGGAAAGGCTAGCACCCAGTCGCCTACTCCGGAAAGAGAGCATCGTGGTTGTCTCGCCATGGCGTGGACATTCCACGGGGCGTCTGCACGTCCTTGCCGGTCGGGAGGTCGAACTACCGATCGAGACAGCACCTGGTCTGTTGCCGTATACCATTCGTCCTCACTCGTGAGAACGATCGTCGCCCCCGACGTTGCGCGTTGACGGGGTTCGCAGCGATACACGCCGATGTAGTCGTGTAGGGACCGAAGTGCGGACCTGCCGTGCAATTGGAATTCCGGCGATGGGACCACAACGGACTCCAGGAGCTTTCAGCGACCGGAGTGGACGGCGGTTCAGGGGCCCGGAGCCGGCCCCGCATCGACTCGGCCGAGGTGGGCGATGACGGCCTCGATCACGACATCCGGCTGTTCCGCCATGAGATAGTGGCCGGCATCCAGATCCAGTTCCGTGAAAGGACCCTTCATGAAGGCGGCTTGTTGCGCACGCTCGGGGCGATTCGGCCAATAGTCCTGATCCCCACCGATGAAGAGAACGGGCAGATCGATCTCCAGCGGGATGTCGGCTGCCGCTGGAATGCTCGGACGCAGCGCCCGGTACCAGTGGATCGCGGCGGAGAGCGCCCCGGGTTCGGAGAGCACGGCCAGGTACTCGTCGCCTTCGGGAAGCGCCGAGAAGACGGTGCGATCCAGAAGTGCGAGGCCGTTGAAGGTGAACACCGCATCCGCGAGGAATCGGAGATTGAAGACGTCGATGTACGCCGGCAGATCCCTCTCCATGGCCTTCACGAAGACGCCGGAGTGGGGGATCGAAAGCGCAGTCCAGGATCGGATGCGGTCCGGGTGCTGGCCCACAGTCGACCAGCCGACGACCGCACCCCAATCATGCCCGACGAGATGAAAGCGCTCGAAGCCGAAGGCATCGGCAACATCGATCACGTCCCGGACCAACTTGGGGATGAGGTAGTCCTCGACGTTCTGCGGGCGCGCGCCGGGACTGTATCCGCGTTGATCGAACGCAACGACGCGATAGCCGAGAGACGCTGCCTCCTGGAGAAGCGACTTCCACATCGCCGAGGTCTCAGGAAAGCCGTGAAGGAGGATCAGTGGCGGTCCCGTGTTGGAGAGACCGGCGACCCGAGCGCGGAACTCGAACTCGCCCGCACGAACCCGGACCAATCCGTCGTCACTGCTCGGCGACGCCACGGGGAGGGCTGCGGTGTGCGCGGAATGGCGCCGCTCCCCGTCGAGCCCGACCCGGGCCCCGATCATCAGCACTGCAAAGCCGACGACGAGCAGTCCGAGCAGACCGGATAGCAGCCAGCGCAACACACGAAGCATCTCGGTGGACCCCCTGAAGCAGTCTAGGTGCGGTATCCGAGCGAGTACAATGGCGCATTCGCGGCTTGCCGGACGTGGCCGCCGCGAACCGTACTCGAAGAACTCGGACTCGAGCCATCGAAGGCCAGGGCTTCCCGCAGGAAGCGAAATGGCAACGCGGCGCTCACTCTCCCGATTGCGAGTGGCGGGCTTCGTACGCCTCACGCCGCTTCATCAGCTCGACCATCCTGGCCTCGTCGATACTGATGAAGATTCCCTCGGCTTCGGCACACAAGACATCGCCCGCATAGAGCCGCCCTTCGGCAAAGATCTTCTTGCCGTCGATGCGGCTGATACCCGCCTCGAAGTAGAGCTCCTGGTGGAGAGGTGTCGGCTTGCGGTACTTGATGGTGAGCGTCCCGGTGAAACCGCCCTTGCCGGAGAGCGACTGGACGAAACCCAGCACCTCGTCGAAGGCCGCGGCGATGTAGCCACCGTGGACCGAGCCGGGCGGCCCCTCGTAGGCGGAGCCGAAGGTCACAGTGGCCGCCGCAGTGCGCTCGCCCGTCTTGCCGATGGTGATCGGCGGCGCCAGCGGGTTTGCGAGGCCGATGAGCGGGCTCTGATCGAAGAAGGCGCCGACATCGCCGGAGTTCGCCGACTCACCGTGTCCGTGCTGCCGCAGCAGTCGGGGATGTGCCTTCAACGCCTCGGCGTATGCCTCGAGGCGCTCGGCGGCGATTCGCAGCTCATCCGCCGGGGCGTTGCTCGGGACCAGTCGCTCGATCACCAGCCGCATCGCCTGGGCGAGCCGACGCTTCTGCTCCCAGGCATCGGCGCCGGTGGTCTTCACAGCGTCGAAGTGCGGCGTGAAATCCGTGCGGCCGGCGCCATCCCCCGGTCCTCGATCCTTCGCCATGTCGTCCTCTATCTGCTCGGCTGCACCGGCTTCGAGCCCTGCTGATCGTGCAGGACGCAGCGCACACCGCCCTCGCGTTCCATCTCGGCGATGCACTGGTTGCAGTGGTCGCACGCCGATCCGAGTGCTCGGCCCGAGCGCATGCTCTCGACGAGATCGGGCTCGCAGATCAGCGCCCGCCCGAGCGCGACGAAGTCGAAGCCTTCGGCGATGGCATTGTTCATGGTCTCGAGGGTCGTGACACCGCCGAGTAACATGATCGGGAGCCGAACGGCCTGCTTGAAGCGTCGCGCCTTCTCCAGGAAGAACGCCTCTTCGAAGGGATAGCCGCGAATCAGCTTTCTGCCGAACACCGCCATACCGAACTTCCGCACCCAGTCGCGCTCGCCACGAATCATCTCGCGCAACGGAACCCCGCCGCGCATGAGATACATCGGAGTCTGGGTCGTATGCCCGCCCGTGAGCTGCAACGCGTCGACACTGCCGTCCGACTCGATCATCCGCGCGACCTCGATCCCTTCTTCAAGCGTGAGCCCGCCGCGGAAGCCGTCGTCCATGTTGAGCTTCGGATACACCGCGACGTCCGGCCCCGCGGCTTCGCGCACCGCGTTCAGCACCTGACGCGGGAAGCGGGCGCGATTCTCGATACTGCCGCCCCACTGATCGGAGCGCCGGTTGTTGAACGGGCTGAGAAACTGGCTCAGCAGATAGCCGTGCCCGAGATGGATCTCCACGGCGTCGAAGCCCGCGCTCGCGGCCAACTGTGTGGCCCGCCCGTACTCCCCGGTCATGCGCTCGAAGTCGGTCTCGCTCATTGCACGTGCGAAACGCAGGGCGTGAGGGCTGAAAGTCGCCGAGGGGCCGACAGGCTTCTTCCCCGTTGCCCGCGGATGCGCGAACCAGCCCGCGTGTCCGAGCTGGATCGAGGCCTTGGTCCCATCGGCATGCATGGCATCGGCGAAGCGCCGGAGCCCCGGCACCGCCTCGTCACGCATCCAGATCTGATCCCCGAACGTCCGCCCCTCCGCCGACACCGAGCAGTAGGCCAACGTCGACATCCCGACCCCGCCGGCGGCGAACTCCCGATGCCAGTCGATCAAGCGATCGGTCACGAGCCCGGCCCTTGCCTTGCCCTCGTTCGTACCGCATTTGACCACGCGGTTGCGCAGCGCCAGCGGGCCGAGTCGGCCGGGCGTGAAGACGTTGGCGGGTATCGTGGGGCTTTCCATGGGGCGGGCCAATCGTAGCGCCTGCTCCGCCGCAGGGGCCTCCTCGGCAAGGGGAGTTCCCTGCCCGTGGGAGCAGGTCCTTGGGGACGTCGCTGCTCTCGAATCCGAAGCATCGACTGCCGGACATCTTTGCGGCAATGGATTCCCAGAGCCGTATGCTAACGCCATGCAGGTCCCGGCAATGGTGTCCTCGGTTCGCTCCGCCCTCGGCGCGGCCGCGCTTGCCATCGGCGCCTGGTACGCCGCATTGGTCTGGATCCACAGCCGGACCGTGGACGCGCCCGCGTCCTGGTGGATCTGCGGCGCCGCCGCCCTGACGGCAGCGGTCCTGATGGGTATCGGCTTCCGATGGATTCGCCAGCCACCCCGTCAACCCAGCGTGGATGCCTGCGTGCTCGGCCTGGGCATTGCGACGCTCGCGAACACCGCGATCTATCTCTTCCTCTTTCCGGAGCCCCAATACCTTCACGCCCTTGCTCTCGTGCTCATCGGCGGCTCCTTCTTCCTGACCTCGTCCATCTTCCTCGGCGCGTTGGGCGCGGGGGTGGTTGCTGTCGTCGCCACCACCGTCGCGAGGAGCGAGTCGGCAGAGGAGTGGGCGCAGTCCGCCATCATGCTCACGACGAGCGGGGTCCTTGCCATCGTGATCCACATCTGGCGACGGCTCTACATGGACCGGCTGGGCGCCCTGCAGCTGGACAACGAGAACCGGCAGTTGGAACTCGAGCGGAGCATCGAGACCCTCGAGTTGGAGGTGGCCGAAAAGGAGCGACTGCAGGAGACGCTCCTGAAGACCCAGAACCTCGAGAGCCTCGGGCGGATGGCCGGCGGCGTCGCCCACGACTTCAACAACCTCCTGTTGATCATCCTGGGGCATGCCGAGTTCGCCCGCCGTGATCTCCCGGAATCTTCGGCGGCGCAGGGCGATCTCGCGGAGGTCATCACGGCGGCAGAGAGGGCCGCACTTCTGACCGGGCAACTCCTCTCCTACGCGGGCGGTAGTCGCCTCGATGACGAGCCGCTGGACGTGAACGAGTTGGTGCGTGCAACCCTGGCGCTGGTTGAGGCCTCTCTTCCCGCCTCGGCCTCGCTCACTTGCGATTTGCATCCCGCGCAGTCGACGGTCCGGGGCGACGCAGCCCAGCTACAGCAGATCGTCATGAACCTGCTCCTGAATGCGGGAGAGGCGCTGCCAGATTCCGGGGGCCAGATCTCCGTCCGCACGAGCATGGAGGTGCTCGACAGGGCCGCTGCGGGGCAGCTCGAGCCGCCCGAGAGCCGACCGGCGGCGACCTTCGTGTGCATCGAAGTGCGAGATACAGGTGCCGGCATCGCGGAGGAGGACCAGATTCACGTCTTCGATCCGTTCTTCACGACGAAACCCCAGGGCCGCGGGCTGGGGCTTGCCGCGGCGCTCGGTATCGCGCGCAGCCACGGCGGGGGCTTCAGCGTCGATTCGGACCTCGGGCGCGGGTCGTGCTTCCGGCTCTTCCTGCCCGCCTCGATGGACAGGGTGCGGGACGCCGGGCGTGAGGACGATCTGCCATTCCTCGCCGGGCGTCGCATCCTCGTCGTCGACGACGAAGCCGCGATCCGCAGCTTCGTGCGCCGCGTCCTCGAGAGCCGTGGCTGCTTCGTGGAAGAGGCTTCCGACGGGGAAAAGGCGCTCGAAAGAGCCGCTGCGGTCACCGGCCTGGACGGTGTCGTCCTCGACATGACCATGCCGGGACTCAGCGGGAGCGAGACCTACATCCGTCTTCGCGAGCGGTGGCCATCTCTTCCCGTCCTCCTGAGCAGCGGCTACGAGGAAGAGCGCGCGGCCGAAGGCCTCATCCGCGAGCCCGCGACGGCCTTCCTTCGCAAGCCGTATCCCAATGCGTCTCTCGTCGAAGCCCTCGCCGGAATCCTCGAGCCCGACTGGAGCCCTTGATCTCAGGACGGATCGAAGAAGGGCCCCGGTCGACTCGCCCATTGGCGCTGTAGTGATCAGCTCGCCTTCTGGGCGGCGCTCTCCAGGAACTTGCTGAGCGATTTCAGGACGAAGCGTTCGTGGGTGCCAGTGGCGATCAGCTCGCGGTCGTCGTGCGCCTCCACCTCGAATACCAGACGCCGTCGATCGACTTCGATCAAACGCGCTCGCGCAGTGACCGTCAGGCCGACGGGTGTGGCGGCCTTGTGCTCGACATCGACACGGGTGCCGACGGTCGCAGCATCCGGCTCGAGCGCCTCCGCGACACAGCGGATCGCCGCCTCTTCGAGCAGCCCCACCAGCATCGGCGTCGCGAATACGAACGCTCCGGGATTGCCGTATCGATCGGCTGTCAGCTCCGGCGTCACTTCGCGCTTCAACTCGAACTCTCGGCCTGCTTCCAGTGTCTCTGCCATCGGTGACCTCCTGCGGTTGTCCCGACGGTACGCTACGTGGGCCGGTCTGGCCGCCGGGGCGCGACGCCGAGGATCCCGACAGCCGTCACCGCGAAGGCCGAGGAGCACAGCGCCGAGTTGGCGTTCCAATGGAGACTCGTTCGCACAGTCGGTCGGAGGGTGAAAGCAGCGAAGGAGGTTCCGCGTATCTGAAACGGACAGGGAAGCGACCTGACTCTGGAATTGACATAGGGCGTCTGGTACGGTCCGCTCGGAGGGTCAACTGGACGCCGGCCGGCCAACCCACCGCCGGAAACTTCGCTCCAATCCTCTGGGAAGACCTCCATGCAGAAGCCTGACGCTTGCAGGCCCCTCCGACGCGGATGTCTCGGCCCGGTAGGTGACTCAGGCGGACCAGGCCCCGGGCGAGGCGTAGGGACACTCCGCACCGCAGTCACCGGAATCGTACTGGTGGTGGTCCTCGGTGCAGTCGGAGTGCTCGAAGGCTGTGCGCCCGAAACGCTCGAGGTGCGCCGTGCGGCTGCGGCACAGCGCGGAGTCGAGTGGCTGATCGCCAATCACGATCAGATGCCGCACGAGTGGGCGTATGTCATTTTCCCCAGCCTGTACAAGGTCCTCCCAGATGGGGATCTGGTGGCCTTGACAGGGGTCATCGGAGAGAATGCGTCGCGGAGACCGATCTTGGAGCTCCCGCCCGACCTCGACGACCCGAAGCTACTCCGACTCCTGAGGCTTCGCCCCGTGGTGGCCGAACTCGTGCGCAGGAAGCAAATGGGCGAGCCCTGGGAAGGTCCGACGAGACAGCTCCAAGCGCTGCTGCGCCGCCACGAGCCGACGCTTTGGAGACGGTTGGAGTCCACGCAGCGGGTCGTGCTGCTTCATCAGTTCGCGAAGCTCGGGATCGAGACGCAGCTCAGCGTGGACGCCGTAAGGCAGGGTATCCAGTCGCGCTGGCAGAACGGGGATTCCAAGAAGCTGCTTGTCGACATCCAATTCATGTACGGCGTGACGCACGTCTTCTTCGGGGCATCGGGCGAGTTCTCCGGTTACCTGGACGCGGCCGACTACGAGCTTGAGATCGAGATTCTCGGTGCCGCGCTTCGGCGCTACCTATCGGAGAGCGTGCCGGAGCGTCGCGCCTTCCTGGATCTCCAAGCCGAGATCATGGCTGCGCGCAAGCTTGTCCGCCTGCCCGAGAACGAGGACGCACTGGCAATGACCGAGCGCCTGCTCGCCTTTCAGCACGAGGACGGAAGCTGGGGCGAGCCGGGCCTCAACCACGAAATCCATGCCACCTACACGGCGGTGCTCGCGTTGCTCGACTACCCGCCGAGCTTTCGCGAGCTGCCCTCGTCGTGGAAGCGGAAGGGGAATGAGTGAATAGAGCGATGTCCCCGAATTCGCGCGAGACGTAGCGCTGCGCCCGGAACGAATTCCGGTGCGATGAGGCCAGCACACCAGCCCAGAACGTGCTCCCTCAGAGATCCGAACGCAGAGCGGCCGCGGTATCGATCTCGCGAATTCGGCGTGCGGGGAGGATCGCGGAGACGACCGCGACGCCCAGGATCGCGACAGCCGTCACGGCGACGACCGAGCCGGAGAGGATCGGTTTCGGGAGGGCTGGCGGAGTCCACTGGACCAGAGCGGCACACAGGCCGAGGCCGAGGAGCACCCCGCCGAGCGTCGCCGCACCCGAGACGAGGACACTTTCGAGCAGGGTCTGCCGCACGAGCCAACGATCTTTGGCGCCAACCGCCTTGGCAACCGCCACCTCCATCGTTCGCTCCGCGAGGATGGCCAGGTGGTAGTTCGCGATGCCGACGGCGCCGATCAACAAGGTGATCAGGCCCGCCAGACCGATGAAGCCCGAGAATCCGGCGTGGAAGAGATCGATCAGGTCGAGGAATTGGGCCAGATCGAACCACTTGAAGGCATCCTCGTCCTCGGCGTGGAAACCAGCGCGAGGGCCTAGAATGTGCAAAACGGCTTCGACCGCTTCGTCCGTCCCGACGCCTGGCCGCGGATAGACCAGCAGATTGCCCACCGCCTCGTCGTCGTAGCCCAGGGCGCTCTCCGCCGTGGTGATCGGGATCATCAGCATGCGGTTGTCCGGCCGGTTCGTGTTCATGTACTGCCGGCCCTTCATCGCAGCGACACCGAGGACACGAAAGGGATGACCGTCCACCCGTAGGATTGCGCCGATGGCGGCGCCGGGACTGCCGAAGAGATCGCGGGCCGCATCGTGACCGAGGATCGCCACGGGTCGGCGACGGGCTACGTCGGCGCGATCGAAGAAGCGACCATGCCCCATCTGGAAGTTCCGATATCCCGCCCAGCGATGATCCACACCCGTCAGATCGAGACGACGCGTCCTCGGCCCCGCTTCGACGAGCACCCGGCCGCGAGACATCTGCTGGGCAAGCACGGCCTCGATGCGATGCGACGCGTTTCTCTCGACCGCAGCGGCATCCTGCCGAGAGACCCGAACCGGTTGACCCTTGCGGAAGCCCGGAAACCCGGATGAAGTCGCCGCTGGATACATCATCACCAGGCTCTGCCCGAAGCTTCCAAGCTCGCGATGCATGTAGGCCTGGAAGCCGGCGCCCCAGGAAAGGAGCACGATCACGGCGGCCGTCCCCCAGAAGACACCGAGAGAGGAAGCCACCACGCGACCCGGATACTCGACCACGGCTTCGAAGGCCATTCGCCAGCGTTCTCTCATGAGACGCGCAACGCGGCAGAGGGATCGACTCTCCCCGCCAACCTGGCCGGGCCGATGGCGGCCCCCAGCCCGACCAACGAGAGGATGAACGCCGTCGTTACCAACACGGCCGGGGAGATCACTGGATCCGGGACGGCTGGCGGAAGCGGCAGGAGAGCAATGACGAAGCAGATCCCGATGGCAAGGACGATTCCCGCAACTCCACCACCAATGACGATCGCGAAAGTCTCGGCCACGATCTGCAAGAGCAGATCACTCCGCCGCGCTCCGCAGGCGCGGCGCATGGCGAGCTCGCGGCGCCTGCCGTTGACGAGCGCGACCATCAGATTTGCCACGCCAACCCCGGAGAGAGCCAGGGTGAGCGTCCCAACGACTCCCAGGAGCAGCTCGAGGGCGACGAAGACGTTGCGGATCCCGCCGATGATGTCGGGCACGCTCTCGAAGCGGAGCGCCTCGTCGTCGCCGGAAACGAGCCGATGGCGGGGCGCGAGCGCACGCCGGATATCGCGCTCCAGGAGCGAAGCGTCGGAGATGCGCAGAGGCTCGACGAAGACATGGTCGATTTCGTCGCCCCGGGCAAAGACCCGCTGACCGGCCGAGAGTGGGACGAACGCCATGTTGTCGTGAAGGTCCCTGTTCGTCATGAACTGGAAGCCTTTCTCCTCGAGTACGCCGACGACCAGGAAGGTGCTCCCGGAGATGCGCACCGGCTGGCCCAACACATCGCCGCGGGGAAAGAGGACCCGGGCAAGAACGGCGCCGAGAACCGCGACCTGTTGCGCCTCGGCTTCGTCGCGCACATCGAGGTAGCGACCCCGTGCGATCTGGTGATTCCGGATCACGGCCAGCTCCGGGTGCCCTGCGGAAACCACCGTTGCCCTTGTCTTGGAATGGGTCTCGGCGGTGGTGGACGCGATGATCTCCCCAGCCGCCAGAGCAATGCGCGGGCTCGCGGCGCGAATCCGCAGCACGTCCTCATCCTCGAGCCGCACGGGGCGGCCTGGACGGAGGCCACCATTCTCGGCGGTCGTGTATTCCCCATCGACGGTCGTCCAACGGGATCCGGTCTTGTCGACGCCGAGATCCAGGAATGCCATGAAACCCGTGCCCACGGCGAGCAGCAGCACCACGCTGGCACTGCCCCAGACGAGGCCCACGAAGGTGAGCAGGTGCCGGCGCCAGCTATCGCGAAGCTCCAGCGCGGCATCCTCGAGCAGCACCGGGAGAAGCCGCAGGGCCCGACGACGACGGGAACCGGATCGCGATCGCCGGGAGCGTCCCGACCTCATGCAGATGGTCCGGTCACGCGGCCATCGCGCAAGCGGATCACCCGGCCCGCTCGGCCTGCTACATCGTCGCTATGCGTGACGACGACCAAGGTGCGCCCCTCTGCGTTCAATTCCTCGAAGAGCGACAAGATCTCTTCGCTGGTGGCCTCGTCCAGGTTTCCGGTGGGCTCGTCTGCGAGGACGACGCGAGGCTCGTTCACGAGGGCCCGGGCGATCGCGACCCGCTGGCGCTCGCCGCCGGAAAGCTGGGCCGGCCGATGGTCGAGCCGATGGCCCAGCCCGACACGCTCGAGAAGGACGCGTGCCCGATCCTCCCGCTCGGCGCGGGGCACACCCGCGTACAGCAGGGGCAGGGCTGCATTTCGGAGAGCGCTCATCCGCGGCATCAGGTTGAAGGTCTGGAACACGAAGCCGAGGCGGTGGGCGCGAAGATCGGCCAGCTCGTCGTCGCTCCACTCCTCCACGGGCTCACCCTCGAACAGGACACTGCCCTCCGTCGGACGCGAGAGTGCGCCCAGGATCTCGAGGCAGGTCGTCTTACCCGAACCAGATGGGCCCATGATCGCGACGAACTCGCCTTCCCGGACTTCGACGTCGACGCCCCGGAGGATCTCGACTTCCTGCTCTCCGAGTGCGAACCGCTTGCGCACGCCGCCCAGGGCCAACAAGCTCATCCGGCGCTCCCGAGAACCTCGAGCAAGACCATGTCTCCCTCTTCGAGGCCCCCCTGCACCACCGTGTGGAAGCCGTCGCTGGCACCTTCGTCGATGCGCACCCATTCCGCGCCGCCGCCCTCCCCTGCGCCACGACGGACACGCGGCCCGTCGCCATCGCGATCGATCGCGTTGTTGGGCACGAGCAGCACGTCCGCGTGGCGACCGACCTGGATCCTGGTGTCGGCCGACATACCCACCCGCGCCCGTGGGTCGTGGCTCAGCTCGATCTCCACCTCGAAGCTCGAAACCGTTCCTTCGGCTTGCCCTGCGGACGACACCTTGCGGACCTGACCATCCATGGGTTCGTCGGGGAAGGCGTCGATCCGCACTTCGACCCGTTGGCCGACCCGCACGGCAGCAACGTCATTCTCGTCGACTTCGGCCAGCACGTGCAGGCGACGGTCGTCGGCAAGGGTGACGACCACGGTTCCGCCGTTCTGGAGATCGGCGACGGCGGTTCCCACCTCGACATGGCGCCGCACGACGACCCCGCCGATCGGCGAACGAATGATCGACTTCTCGACATCTCGACGCATCCGACGGAGCGAGTTCTCCGCTTCGCGAACCGAGGCGTGACGCGCGGCCTTCTCGGCATGGGCATCACCCAGGCTGATCTCGGCAAGCGCCGCGCGATACTCCTCGAGTTCCAGCGTCTCGCGGGAGGCGATGCCTTGCCCATGGAGCCCCTCCACCCGCTCGTGGTCGCGCTGTGCCTTTCGAAGCTCGATCTCCGCTCGGCCAACCAGATCGACCCGAGCCCGGGCGCGGCGTTCTGCGAGGGCGGCTTCCAACTCCGCCACTCGATCTTCGAGGCGCTCACGATCGAGTTCGACGAGGGGCTGACCGGGCTCGACCCGATCTCCGTTGTCGACATGCACCAGGGCAACGATGCCCGGAATCTCGGACTGAACGACGACCCGTGCACTGGGCTCGAGACTTCCGTTGGCGATGACCAGCTCTCGGAGGATGCCGCGCTCGACGGGGACCGCATTCAGATGGGAAGGCAGGTCGCCGTCCTGCGGTCCGAGGCCGGAGGTGAGGCCCATGTAGGCCGATGCCAGGAGCAGGCTCGTCGCACCGATGCCGAGGAGTGCTCTTCCGGACTTTCGGATCCAGCTGGATCCCCGGGCGCGCTTGTTGGTCATGCCCTGCGAAAGAGCAAGTTTCGGGCCATCCGGAACCAGCGTGGAACGGCCTGCGACGGTTCCGCAGAGCCCCGGATGCAGCCCAGGAGCGACACTGCAGCTCCCTGCCTGCACCGTTCCGCTGTTCTCGGGGCCGGAACGACGCAAGCCCTGCCCGCCGTGCCTTTCCAAATCCCACCCTGTAGCCTGGGAGCGCTCGCGCGGAAGGCTTGGGGATGGCCGGCTCGCCGCAATCAGCGGCCGTGGGTCCGGATTCGAGGGCGCCGGTGTATCGCAGCCTTGATCCGCAATCGATCGCGGACGCAGCCGAGGTGCTGGCCCGTCGCATTGGCGAACGTTTCCACGCGTCGGGGCTCGAGGACGCTGCGGGAGAGCTCGTGCGCGTCGCCAGGGAGGTTCAGCAGCGATCGGAGGAGATCGCGAAGCCCAATCTTCCCCTGCGGATCGCGATCGGAGTGCTGGGCTTCCTGCTCGTCGCCACCCTGGTCATCGCCATCTCCTCCTCCCACATGCCCAGCGCAGGTTTCGCATTGCCCGCGCTGATCCAGGTGACGGAGGGCGGGATCAACGTGATGCTGCTCTTCGGCGGCGCCGCGATCTTCCTGCTCAGCGCGGAGCGACGCCTGCAGCGGAGGAAAGCCCTCGCCGCCATCCACGAACTGCGCGCCCTCGCCCACGTCGTCGACATGCGCCAGCTGACGAAGGACCCCCAGCGCGTGCTCGACGCCAGCTTCGTGGCGACGGCCTCCTCTCCCAGCCAGGCCATGTCGGCCTTCGAGATCTCCCGGTACCTGGACTATTGCAGTGAGATCTTCGCCTTGATCGGAAAGTTGGCCGCGGTCTACGCACGCGATTTCGAAGATTCGGCGGTCATCGCCTCGGCGGGTGACGTGGAAGCGCTGACCACCGGGCTCTCCCGAAAGGTCTGGCAGAAGTTGATGATCCTGCGTTTCGGTCCGGGTGTCCCCTCGTCCGGGGGCGTGCTAACGGATGCGCATGCGCGTGATGGAGCTCGATGAGCCCCGGCCTGTGGCGGAAGAGCCGCTGCGCCTGGCCGAACGTCCTTTGCCCCAGCCTGGCCCGGGTGAGCTTCGCGTGCGGGTCGAGGCATGCGGCGTATGTCGCACCGACCTCCACGTGGTCGAGGGAGATCTGGGCGTTCGCCGTCCCCATGTGATCCCGGGTCACGAGGTGGTGGGACGTGTGGAGGCACTCGGTGCCGGGGTGACCGAACCCAGGCTAGGCGAGAGGGTCGGCGTCGCGTGGTTGCATCGCAGCTGCGGCCAATGCCGCTTCTGCCTTCGAGGCGATGAGAACCTGTGCCTGAAGCCCGCCTTCACCGGCTGGGATTGTGATGGTGGCTATGCGGAGGCCGTGATCGCCCCGGCGGAATTCGTTCATCGGCTGCCGGAGGACGCCGACCCAACCCAGCTGGCACCGCTCCTATGCGCCGGCGTCATCGGCTACCGCGCCTGGGTTCGATCGAGGGTCAAGCCGGGTGGACGCCTGGGACTCTACGGCTTTGGCGGCTCCGCCCACATCGTGCTCCAGATCGCACGCCAGCATCGCTGTCGCGTCTACGTAGCGAGCCGCGGAGGCCGCCATCAGGCGCTGGCTCGGGAGATGGGGGCCGAATGGGTCGGCGACGCGAACGAGCCGATGCCCGAGCGACTCGATGGCGCGATCCTGTTTGCGCCCGTCGGGACGCTCGTGCCGCCCGCACTCGAAGCGCTCGATCGAGGCGCCACCCTCGCCGTTGCCGGCATCCACCTGAGCCAGATCCCGGCCCTCGACTACGCCCGACACCTGTTCCAGGAGCGCCAGTTGGTGAGCGTCACCGCCAACACACGTGAGGATGCGCGTGCGTTGTTACGCCTTGCGGAAGAGATTCCCATCCGCCCCCACACCCTCTCCTATCCGTTGGAGCGCGCGAACGAGGCGCTCCTCGATCTTGCCGAGGATCGCATTCGAGGCGCAGCGGTCCTCGAGGTCGGCAGGTAGGGATCCAGGCCCTCGGCTCAGAGGGGTGATCTGACGACTGGTGAAAGGAGCCGACCCGCACGCGATGCGCTGTGTGTAGGCCTCGTGAGGCGGGCGCTCGTCAGTGGATCTCAGGGCGAGCTCGCCACTGCTCGTTCATGCACGTCTCCTACTCCCGCCCTGCGGTGGGCGATCGGCCCGGTCGGGATCGGGTGAACTATTTCCAATTCGAAACTTGACGCAGGTGTCATCTTCGTGTTGAATGCCGATGGCGACTGGCATCGCCCTCGGGAGGATCTCATGCCCATGGAAGACATCGACGTTGGCCTCTCCGAAGAGGAGAGGGCCGTCCGCGACATGACCCACAAGTTCGCCGAGGAGGTCATGCGGCCAGCGGGCCTCGAGCTCGATCGTCTCGCGGATCCCTCGGATGTGATCGCGAGCGATTCGGTGTTGTGGAATGTGTTCGAGAGATACCGGGAGCTCGGCATCGGCATGTTCGAGGCGGGCGACGGGGAAGTCGATCCGATCGCGGCGGCCCGGGTCCGGTATCTGGTGAACGAGCAGCTTGGTTGGGGAGATGCCGGACTCGCGATCAGCCTCGGCGTGATGGGCTTCCCTACCATGTTTGCGGGGCTGTCCGGAAAGCCCGAGCTCGTCGAGCGCTTCGCGCCGCCGGAGAGCAAAGAGATCGGCTGCTGGGCGATCACCGAGCCGGACCACGGCAGCGATACGCTCGCCTTCGGTGAGTTGAAAGTTCCAGAGGGGTCGATCCGTGCGAACTGCACCGCGACCCTGGATGGCGACGAGTACGTGATTCGGGGCCAGAAGGCGGCGTGGGTCTCGAACGGAACCATCGCCACGGTGGCCACGCTCTTCTGCACGATCGATCCGAGCCGGGGTTTCAAGGGGGGCGGCGTTGCGCTGGTGCCCCTGGACTTGCCGGGTGTCTCCCGGGGCAAGCCGCTGGACAAGCTCGGGCAGCGGGCCCTCAACCAGGGCGAGATCTTCTTCGACGACGTGCGGATTCCGGCCGATTACATGGTCGTGGGCGCGGACGCCTACAGCGGGATCGTCGAAATGGTGCTCGCGACCGCGAACGCGGCCATGGGAAGCATCTTCGTGGGCGTCGCCAGCGCGGCTTTCGAGCATGCGCTCGCCTACTCGAAAGAGCGCATCCAGGGAGGCGTGCCGATCTTCGAGCACCAGAGCGTGAAGGCGAAGATCTTCCGGATGTTCAGTCGCGTAGAAGCAGCCCGTTCGCTCGCCCGACGCGTGGCGCTCTACAACTCGACGCAGCCGCCCTTGCTCCAGTACTCGATCGCATCGAAGACCTACTGCACGCAGACCGCGTTCGAGGTTGCGAGCGACGCCCTGCAGATCTTTGGTGGAAATGGGCTGACCCGTGAGTACCCCATCGAGAAGCTGCTCAGAGACGCCCGTGCCTCGATGATCGAGGACGGTTGCAACGACATCCTCAGCCTGGTCGGAGCTGAAAAGCTCTAGATCGCCGAGGAACGGAACCCAGAGGGAGAGGAGATCAGGAAATGGAACTCAGGCAGGTCATCGGCAACAGGCGATCCATACGCTTCCTGCTGCCTTACAAGCCCGTCGAGCCCGAGAAGATCCAGCGCATGCTGGAAGCCGCGCGCATTGCCTCTCATTGGGGGAACGTGCAGAGCCTGCGCGCCGTGGTCGTCTTCAAGGACACGGCTTCGCAGGAGGTGAGGGACGCGCTGCTCGCACCGATCGCCGGCTTCCAGATCCGCATCGCTCCGGTCGTGATCGTCTGGTACCTGGAGACGGCAGCGGTCGACGAGCAATCGGACAGGCTTCGCGAGCTGTTGAAGGCCGGTGCCCTCGGCTTTGGCGAAGGCAAGGAGAAGGCCCTCGAGGAGCAGATCATCCCGATCTTCTCATCGCTCCTCGAGCAGTTCAAGGAGCCGGGCATGAATGAAATCGACTGTGGACAGGGCATCGCCCAGGCCACGTTGATGGCGTTCGAACAGGGGCTCGGAACCTGCTGCCTGGGGACGCCTCACGGCGAGCAGATTCGCGAGAACCTGGGGCTGCCGGAATCCTGTCGCGTGCTACTCCTGCAGACGGTGGGCTACCCGGCCGAGAGCCCGGAGGCGGGCGGCCAGCGCCCTCGCCAGCCTTTCGACAAGCTCTTCCACATGAATGGCTATGGGAATGCGTTCCCGCGCTCCCAGGAAGTGCTCGACGAACTCGAAGCGGACGGATTGATCCAGAGCCAGTCACCAACAGCCTGGCGCGAGGAAGAACTCGAATACTTGAAGAATGCCCTCGGCGTAAAGGGGCACGGCCTGCTTTGAGCCGGCTCATCGGATCCGGGGCGAGAACATAGGAGTGAACGGATGAAACTGAACGCGGTCATCGCGGGTGTCGGGATGACGCCCTTCGGAAAGCATATGGAAACGGGTCTCAAGGCCCTGGGTGCCGACGCGGTCCAGCTGGCCATCGCCGATTCCGGCCTCGGCCTGGACGATCTGCAAGCGGCCTATGTCGGCAACGCGGCCGCCGGCCTCGTTACGGGTCAGGAATGTATCCGCGGCCAGGTCATCCTTCGCTCGATCGGCCTCGGCAAGCTGCCGGTCGTGAACGTGGAGAATGCCTGCGCAAGCTCCTCGACGGCACTTCACGAAGCAGCCGCGATGGTGTCCGCCGGTCTCTACGACGTCGTTCTCGCGCTGGGCGTCGAGAAGCTCTACCACGCGGACAAGCGGAAGTCCTTTGCGGCGTTCAGCGGCGCGGTGGATGTCGAGGCCATGCAAGGGATCATGAAGCGCCTGCAGGAGAGTGCGAAGGAGAGCGGTGCCAAGAGCGGCGCTTCCGGCGCGGGCGAAAAGCGCTCGATGTTCATGGACATCTACGCCGCCGCCGCACGCGGACACATGGCCAACTATGGAACCACCGTCGAGCAATTCGCCGGCGTCTCGGCGAAGAACTCCTTCCACGGAAGCATGAACCCGCGGGCGCAGTTTCGGGAGGCTCTGTCCATCGAAGACGTGCTGGCCTCTCCGATGATTGCCGAGCCTCTGACGCGCCCCATGTGCTCGCCGATCGGCGACGGCGCGGCTGCGGTCGTGCTCGTCAGCGAAGCCAAGGCGCGCGAGCTCGGCATCCAGAAACCCGTGAAGATCACCTCGAGCGTGCTGCGTTCCGGTTGGGATCACGAGTACGGCGAGGACGGTGCGGGCGAGGTCTGCTCGCGAACGGCCTACGAAGAGGCCGGCGTGGGCCCGGAAGACCTGAGCGTCGTTGAATTGCACGACGCCTCGGCCCCGGCCGAGGTCATGGCCTACGAGTACCTGGGGCTCTGCCCGAAGGGTGAGGGCGGCAAGCTGGTCAGCGACGGCACAACGCGCCTCGGCGGGCGCCTGCCGGTCAACACCTCGGGCGGCTTGCTTCGCAAGGGCCATCCCGTGGGTGCTACGGGCATCGCCCAGATCGTCGAGCTGGCCGAGCAGTTGCAGGGACGCTCCGGAGACCGCCAGGTCGAGGGAGCCCGCGTCGGGCTGGCCCAGAATGGCGGAGGCAACATCGGCCCTGATGTTGCCGCGATGGTCGTGACGATTCTCCAGTCCTGAAGAGGGAAGCATGCGCGAACGCAGTGAAATGATCCTGGCGGATCTGGTGCAGATCCGCGCCGAACAGAAGCCCGACCTCGACGTCCTCACCTTCGAGCACCTGAGCCTCGACGGTGACGCGACGCCGGACGAGGTTCGCACCTACTCGGAGCTGACGACGAACGGCAACCGGCTTGCGGCAGCACTGATCGAGCGTGGCATGGAGCGCGGCGATCGTTTCGCCCTGATGATGCGCAACCACCCGGAGTTCGTGGAGGCGATGATCGCCGCCTCCATCACCGGCTGTGTCTTCGTGCCGATCGACCCTCGGACGAAGGGCGAGAAGCTGGCGTACATGTTGCGCAACGCCGGCTGCCACGGTGCGGTATGCGGTGACTACGCCCTGCGCGAGATCGTCTCGGCGCAGAAGGACAATGCGGACATCGCATGGGTCCTGGCCCTCGAATCCGGGGAAGGGAAGGACCTCCTTCCGCTCTCGGAAGCCCGAGGTGTCGACTCACTCGCCGAAGTGCTTTCCAAGCCGGCATCGACGGTGGATGTCCGCCTCGAGGGTCCGAACGATCCCCTGCAGATCATCTACACCTCTGGAACGACCGGCGACCCGAAGGGCGTCGTCTTCCCCAATGCCCGCTTTGGCTCCTATGCCGGCGTCGGATTGATCGCGGGCTACCAGCCGGACGAGCGCCCCTACACGGGCCTCTCGCTCACCCACGGGAATGCCCAGGCCGTGACGCTCGGTCCGTCGCTGGCGATGAGTCTTCGCGGCGTCTTCAGCCGGAAGTTCACGAAGTCGAAGCTCTGGGACGTGTGTCGCACGCGAGGCTGCACCAGCTTTTCGCTGCTCGGCGGCATGGCCACGGCCATCTACTCGGAACCGCGAAAGCCGAACGACGGCGACAATCCGGTTCGCCGCGTGATGAGCGCCGGAATGCCGGCAGCCATCTGGGAATCGTTCGCGGAACGCTTCCAGGTAGAGATCTTCGAATGGTACGGCGCCATCGAGGGCGGGCTCGCCTTCAACCCGGGCGGCACGGGCCCGATGGGTTCCTTCGGGAAGCCGGCCCCGGGGCTCGAGATGAAGGTCCTCGACGAAAACGACCAGGAATGCCCGGCCGGCGTTCAGGGTGAGATCTGCTCGCGGCCGATGGATGGCAGCGGCGCGAGCGTCGAGTACCACGAGAATCCGTCGGCTTCGGAGAAGAAGACCCGCGGCGGCTGGCTTCGTAGCGGCGACATCGGCCATACCGATGCCGAGGGCTGGTTCTACTTCGACTACCGAAAGGGCGGAGGAATCCGCCATAACGGCGATTTCGTCAACATCAGTTTCGTCGAGAAGGCGATCGCGGAGGTGCCCTCAGTCACGGACGTCTTCATCTATGGGGTCGAGGCTGCCTCTGGCGCTCCGGGAGAGAAGGACGTCGTCGCGGCCATCGTACCGACGGATGCCGCCGGCTTTTCTCCCGCGGCCGTCTTCGAAGCATGTCGCACTGCCCTGGAATCGAACTTCGTACCTTCCTACCTCCAGGTCGTCGACGAAATTCCCAAGACGGCCTCCGAGAAACCCCAGGAGCGCTTTCTCCTGGCCGCTTTCTCCAAGGATGCGGATAACGTCTTCGTCGAGCGATCTTGAGCGGACGGAGTACGCCGTCGCGCCGCCACGAGGAAGACGGCGAGGTCGAGATCGGCAAGCGTGCACGCAATGCCGCGCGCAATCGGGCGGAAATCCTCCGGGCTGCCCACGATGCCTTCTGCGAACTGGGATTCGGTGCCACGACCGTGCGTGACATCACTCGCCGTACCGACCTGGCCAGCGGCACCTTCTACAACTACTTCCCCGACAAGGAAGCCCTGCTCCACGAGCTCATCGGCGATTTCCAGATCGAACTCCGAAGACGCGTCCACGAAGCCCGCGAAGCCGCAGAAACGCTGGAAGACCTGCTGCGATCCGCGTTCAGGATCTGCTTCGAAATCTTCGTCGAGGACGAAATGGTCCTGGCGCTGCTGACACGCAACGCCGGAGAGATCGAAGAACTGATGTCTCACAAGGCATTGGAGCCGGCGATCGCCGATCTCACGAAGGATCTTCGCTCCAAGGCGAAGGAGGGCGTCGTGCCCGCGATGGATTTCGATCTCGTCGCCCTGGCCGCCATCGGTGTAGCGAGTGAGCTGGCGATCCATTGCGTACGCACGAAGGCCGACGTGGAGAAGGCAACCACATTTGCCACCGAGCTCTTCCTCGGTGGGATCGAACGGATGAGTCGGAAGAACTGAAGCCTGCATGACAACGCCGGGAGGCAATCGATGACGAACAGCGAACCCTCGAGCCCGCGACACTGGAGTGTGCTGCAGCCGCTCCCCGCCCCGATTCTCGTCGAAATGGCCCGCCAGGCCGAAGCCAGGGGAATCCATGGTTGCTTCGCGCCGCAGGTCATGGGCCCACCCTTCCTACCCCTGGCTGTCGCGGCCGGTGTGACGGAGCGCTTGCAATTGGCCAGTGGCATCGCCATCGCGGCTGCCCGAAGCCCCTTCGAGACGGCCATGGCCGCCATCGACATGGATCGGATCTCCGGTGGACGTTTCACATTGGGCGTCGGCGCGAGTGTGCAAGCATGGTCCCACGGAGTCTTTGGCGCACCCGTGCACAAGCCCGTCACGCACCTGAGGGAAACGGTAGAAGCCATTCGCCACATCGTGAGCGGTGCTCACAAGGGGCTCGAGCCCTTCGAAGGCGAGTACTACCAGGCGGATTTCAAGGAACTCCAGCCGACGGCAGCGCCGCTGCGCGAGGAGATTCCAATCTGGGTCGCCGCCCTACGAGCCCCGATGGTCCGGATGGCGGCACAGGTCGCGGACGGCCTGATCGGCCACCCGATGTGGTCGATCGAGTGGGCAAAGGAATCGATGGCTCCGGAACTCGACCGGGCTCTCGAAGCCGCCGGCCGGGGCCGCAGCGACATCGAGGTCAATATCTGGCCCTGGGCGGCGCCCAATCCCAACGAGGCCGAGGCCATCGAGGATTCACGGCCGACGATCGCGTTCTACGGCGGCGTGAAGCAATACGAATCCTTCTTCGAGGCACACGGCTTCCTCGATGTCGCGCGCAAGCTCCAGGAGGGTGTCCAACGAGGCGACTACATGAGCGTCGCGCACCTGGTTCCCGACGAAATGGTGCGCGCCTTCGTCAGCGTCGGAGAGCCCGAAAAGGTGCGCGAGCGGATCGGCAAGCTCGATGGCCTGGCCGATTCGATCTGCATCGTCCCCCCGGCGTACGGCCTCGGCCCGGAGAAGGCGTTCTTCTACGCAACCGCAATCGCCGAGACCTTTCACACCTAGGGCCAGATCCGTTCGGCTGGAGAAACCCGCCAGTCGGCGGAGATGAGTATGATTGCGCTCTTCCCGATTGCGCTCTGCGCAGGAACGCCCAGGGGGAATTGTGGAATTCGACGAAACCCAACAAGTCATGGAGTCCGTGATCCGCGATTTCTGCAATCGCGAAATCGAGCCACGCATCCCCGAACTCGAAGCCGGCAGCCTCTCGCCATTCGAAATCATGGGCGAAATGTCCGATGCCCTCGACATCGAGGGGTTGATCACCTCCGGTGCCATCGCCGACCCGGCTGTCCCGGCCATCATCTCCAAGGAACTCGCCCGCGTGAGCCCGGGTCTTGCGCTCTCCGTCGTTTCGAATTTCGGCTGCGGAGCGACGATCCTCACCCGAGGCTCCGCCGAACTGATCCAGCGCTGCGGCATGCCCGTGCTCTCGCTGAAGAAAGCGGGTTGTTGGGCGCTGACCGAGCCTGAGAGTGGCTCCGACGCCTTTGCCCTGAAAACGACTGCGCGCATCGAGGGCGACGAGGTCGTGCTGAATGGCAGCAAGGCTTTCTCCTCCAACGCTCCGGAAGCCGAGGTGCTGCTCATCTATGCACGCCTCGAGGGAGGCGATTCGCGCGACAAACGACGCATCTATCCCGTTGTCGTAGAACGCGGAACGGACGGCCTGACGACCGGGCCGCCGCTGCAGAAATTCGGCATGCATGCTTCTCCCACGGGCGACATCTTCCTCGACGACGTGCGCGTACCCCGCGAGAATCTCCTGGGAGATCCGGATCGCCCCGCCCGCGCCACTGCGGAACAGACATTGAGCGGCGAGCGCGCGGTCATCGTCGCGATGTGTCTGGGTGTGATCGAGCGCAGCCTCGAAGAAGCGGTCAGGCATGCGACCCAGCGGGTTCAGTTCGGAAAACCCATCGCGGCGTTTCAGCTCACACAACAGAAACTCGGCCGTATGTACGTTTCCCTCGAGAACGTTCGCAATTCGATGTTCGAGTTGATCCGTGCACAAAAGGACGGAGACCTGACGGAGCGGAAAGTCAGTGCCGCCAAATGGTATGCGACCGAAAAGGCCGCCAGTGCCGCGCTCGACGCGATGCAGATCATGGGCGGCGCGGGTTATCTCCGAGAGCATGCTCCGGAGCGGTTGTTCCGCGATATCAAGCTCTGGACGGTCGGTGGCGGAACGAGTGAAATCCAACAACTCACCATCGCCAAAGATCTACTGCGCCAACACGGTTTCGAAATCGACCTCGCGGGCGGGTACCGCGTCGACGGGATCGAAGGCTAGACCGGCACGGGAATCAAGATTCCGGTCGAACATGTCGGGGCCTGAAAAATGATGTCAGCTGGCGCAATCGACGCAGGTTGGCGTGTGCGGAATCACTTCGAGACGGCGCTCGTCGATCGCACCGCCGCATTGGGCGCAGGTGCCAAAGGTACCGGCAGCGATTCGCAAGAGTGCCGCTTCGATGGCATCGAACTCCTGCCGGCCCGCGGCGTCGAGGCCCTCCAGGACTTCGTCGTTCTCCGCCTCCGTGGCCCGTTCCTCTGAATCCGGATCCGGGGTGCGGCGCAGATCATCGGTGATCCGCCCGACCCGGCGACCGATCTTCCGGCGTCGCTCCTCGAGCCTCTTCTGATGTGCTTCGACTGAAACCATGGTGCCCAAAACCCCCACTGAAAGCGGAGCCCACTTCGAAGGCCCACCTGGGTCCAGACGCAAACGCAATGCCAGCCCGAGCTGGCCTCGATCGGCCGCGCGAAGTGGCTGACTGCTGCATTTCGACCCACTACCGGTTATTCCGGGTCGTTCTTCCTCGCCCGGAGGCAACTGGCCGGGCCCTCCCCGGGGCCCATTTCCATCTCCTTGATGGCCTGAATGCCCATCAAAGCTGGGCTTTCTGGATTGGCCCTCCCGACCAGCGAGCGGAGGAGCATGCGGGCATAGGAGTTGCACCGATCCAGCCCATCGAACCAGGGAGACCCAGATCATGAGCCGAATTCATTCCAACTGGTGGTTGAACGCGTTGAGCTGCCTTGTCCTGATGGCATGGGTGCCATTGGCCGCACAGGTCGTAAGCGCCGAAGCCGCACCGAAGCTGAGCGAAGAGGACTTCGACAAGGCCGAATTCATCTATTTCGACCGATGCTCGGGATGTCACGGCGCCCTCCGCAAGGGAGCGACGGGCCCCAACATCAGCGACGAGAAGATGTTGAAGAAGACCCTCCCCGAGCTCGAGGAAGTGATCTTCGACGGGACCGAGGCCGGCATGCCCGGCTGGGGTCGAACCGGTGAAATGACGAAGGCCGAGACGGCGCTGATGGCGAAATTCGTCCAGATTCCGGCTCCGATTCCGCCCGAGATGGGCCTGAAGGCGATGGCGGAAAGCCACAAGGTCATCGTTCCTGTCGAGGCTCGGCCGACGAAGCCGGAGCATGACCGGGACATCCAGAACTACTTCGGCTTCATCCTTCGCGATGCCGGCAAGGGCGCGATCATCGATGGAGACACGAAGGAACTCGTCGAAGTACTCGATACCGGGTTCGCCGTGCACATCTTCCGTGCCTCGGCGACAGGCCGATACTTCTACACGATCGGCCGCGACGGCGTCGTCAACCTGATCGATCTCTACTCGGACAAGCCCAAGGTCGTCGCCTCCGTGCGCACGTGCCTGGATGCCCGCTCGATCGACGTGTCCAAGTACAAGGGCCCGAAGGGCGACTTCGAGGACTCTCTCGCGGTCGTGGGCTGCTACTGGCCGCCGCAGATGGTCGTCCTCGACGGACAGACGCTGGAGCCGAAGAAGGTCATCTCCACACGCTCGTCGACCTATGACACGAACGAGTATCACCCGGAGCCCCGGGTTGCGACGATCGTCGCGTCCCACGCGGACTCGGAGTGGGTCGTAGCGATCAAGGAAACCGGAATGGTCTGGTTGGTGGACTACTCCGACCTGGACAATCTCAAGATGACCCAGATCGCTTCCGAGCGGTTCCTCCACGATGGTGGCTGGGATGCGACCAAGCGCTACCTGCTGATCGCGGCCAACATGCGTGACCAGATGGTCGTCATCGACACGAAGGAAAAGAAGTTCGTCGCGAAATTCGAGACGGGCGTAAAGCCTCATCCGGGACGCGGCGCAAACTGGGTCGATCCTGAATTTGGCCCCGTGAGTGCCACCACCCACCTGGGCGAGGGCAAGATCACGGTCTTCGGCTCCGATCCTGCGGGCCATCCCGACCACGCATGGAAGGTGGTTCGCGAACAGGAGACGATGGGGCCGGGGCTGTTCCTGAAGACGCATCCGGAGAGCGAGAACATCTGGGTGGACAGCACCATCGCCAAGGAAGAGGGCGACAACCAGAAGATCTGCGTCTTCAAGAAAGCCTCTTTCGACGACGGGCCCAACTGCTGGAAGGCTACGGAGCACGGCAAGATCGTTCACTTCGAGTACAACAAGGAAGGCAACGAGGTCTGGACCTCCGTCTGGGACAAGAAGGGCGAGATCATCGTCTATGACGACAAGACCCTGAAGGAGAAGAAGCGGATCACGGGCGATTGGCTCGTCACCCCGACCGGCAAGTGGAACGTGCACAACACCGTGCACGACATCTACTAGGCCGATTGGAGAGCTGAGAAAACCATGCTTCGGATGATGACGATCGCCGTCGCCATGATGTGCCTCCTCGCCGGGCCTGCCTTCGCGGGCGGCCCGGCGGGCGAGCACAAATACGGTGGCGTCAAGAAGTGCCGGTCCTGCCACAAGAAGGAACCGATCGGCAACCAGATCGGCTCGTGGGAAAAGACGACCCACGCCACGGCGTTCCAGACCCTCTCCTCGGAACAAGCAAAGGAGTGGGCCACCGAAGCAGGTGTGGCCGACCCGACCACCGACGAGGCCTGCGTGAAGTGCCACGTCACGGCGTACGGTGTTCCCGCAGAACGTCTCGGGATGAAGTTCAAGATCGAAGATGGGGTGCAGTGCGAGGCCTGCCACGGGGCGGGAACGAAATACCGCAAGAAGAAGATCATGATCGATCGTGATCTCGCGGTGGAAAATGGCCTGGTCCTCCAAAGCGCCGAGGTCTGCACGACCTGTCACAACGACGAGAGCCCGGCCTGGGATCCGGGGAAGTACACGCTCGCGGACGGGACCACGACCGGCTTCGACTACGACAAGGCAGTCGCCGAGATCGCACATCCGGTCCCCGAGGGTTACGACCCGATGGCCGAGGACGAGGCTGACTGACAATGGTGGACGACGACCCGGGGGGCGCCGACGATCAATCCCAGCCTGGAGGAGCAGCCACCTGGGTGGTCCTGGGGTTGGCCGTCGTTCTGGTTCTTGGACTGCTCTCGGTCCGCTGCGCCTTCGGTCCCGATGTCGCCCGCTCCTACCCGAGCAGGACGCTGCCGCCTGAGCCTCTGCCGGTACTGCTTCCCCCGCCCGAGATGAATGACGACTACGCGCCTTGCAACGATTGCCACGAAGGTGAGCCGACGGATCCGACGCAGCGCGAGTTCGAGGACGATCACGAAGAGACCGCGCTCGCCCACGGCGACCTCTGGTGCCTGCGCTGCCACGATACGGGCGATCGCGACAGCCTCCGCCTCTCCAACGGAACCCTCGTGGAGTTCGAGGAGTCCTGGAAGCTCTGCACCCAATGCCATGGCCAGCGCCTCGACGAGTGGAAGGCCGGCGTGCATGGGAAACGCACGGGCCACTGGTGGGGCGCCAAGGAGGTTTGGACCTGCGTCGCCTGCCACGACCCGCATTCGCCGAAGTTCAAACCGATCGAGCCGAAGCCGCCTCCGGTTCCGCCTTCCATGGTTACCTGGCAGCCCGACGTCGAGCCGGAGGAAACCGATCGTGAAGAACCCTGAACGGGACGAACACCTCGACGCCAAGGGCGCGTCCAGACGAAAGTTCCTGCGCACGACGGCCGCTGGGGTGGGCGCGGCCGCCGGCGTCCCCGCCGCCGCCGAGGCGTTCGACTTCGAGACGTTCTTCCAGAAGAACTTTCGGCGGATGTCCGACGAGGAGATCGAAGCGCTCAAGGATCGGATGGCTCGGAAGTACGAGAAGAAATTTGGCAAGTCTTTCAATGTCCAGGCCACCGGCCCGGTCGACAATACTCTCTTCGGCTACGGCCTCGACATCTCGCGCTGCATCGGCTGCCGGCGCTGTGTCGATGCCTGCGTCCAGGAGAACAATCAATCCCGCGATCCGGAGATCCAATGGATCCGGGTGCTCGAATTCGAGCGCGAACGCGTGGTACGCGGTTTCGAACTCGACGAAGGGAACCCGTACTACGAGCACGAGCAAGCACCCGCCGAGGGCATGGTGTACCTCCCGATTGCATGCCAGCAATGCGAGGATTCGCCCTGCACCAACGTCTGCCCGACCGGGGCAACCTGGGAAGAGCCCGACGGCATCGTGGTGATCGACTACGACTGGTGCATCGGCTGCCGGTACTGCATGGCGGCGTGCCCCTACGGCGCGAGGCATTTCAACTGGGCCGCGCCCACGATCCCGGCGGACGAGGTGAACACGAACATCCACCCGCTGGGAAATGTGCCGCGCTCACGCGGAGTGGTCGAGAAATGCAGCTTCTGCATCCAGCGAGTCCGAGACGGACGCTACCCGGCATGTCATGAGGCTTGCCCGGTGGGAGCGCGCAAATTCGGGAACCTTCTCGATCCAGATAGCGAGATCTCCTACCTGCTGAAACACAAGCGGACCTTCGTGTTGAAATCCGAACTCGCCACGCGGCCCAAGTTCTTCTACTTCTACGGCTGAGGAGAACCCGGCATGACGGTATACCTCGCAGAATTCTGGCATTTCACCAAGGAAAGTGTGGCTCTCGTCGCGAGCGGGAGCCGCGGGTACATGCTCTGGGTAGGCTTGCTGCTCCTGATGATCCTTGGCGGGCTCTACGCCTTCGTCAACCAGGCGAGCTTCGGGTTGGTCACGTCCAACATGCGCGACCCGGTCTCCTGGGGCTTCTACATCGGCAACTTTGCATTCCTGGTCGGAGTGGCCGCAGCAGCGGTGATCCTGATCATTCCTGCCTACATCTACAACTGGGGACCCATTCGCGAGGTCGCCTTGCTAGGCGAACTGCTGGCGATCTCCGCCATCATCATGTGCATGCTCTTTGTAACCGTCGACATCGGGCGCCCCGAAAAAGTCTGGCATATGATGCCAGGCGTAGGCACGCCGAACTTTCCCTACTCGTTGCTCGTATGGGATGTCCTCGTTCTCAACGCCTATTTCGTCCTCAACTTCTTCGTCGCAACCTATCTCGTGTTCATGAGCTACACGGGGCGGAAGTACAATCCGTCCTTCATCATGCCAATCATCTTCCTCTCCATTCCCCTGGCCATCAGCATCCATACGGTGACCGCGTTCCTCTTCATGGGACTCAAAGCCAGACCGTTCTGGAATGACGCCATCCTGGCACCCCGCTTCCTGGCGAGCGCCTTCTGCTCCGGCCCCGCATTGCTGGTGCTGATCTTCCAGATCCTTCGGAAGGTCAGTCCGGTCCAGATTTCGGGCGCCGCGTTGCGCAAGATCGGCGAGTTGCTGGCCTACGCCATGGCGATCAACCTCTTCTTCCTCGGGTGTGAGGTGTTCAAGGAGTTCTACTCCCATAGTCATCACGTCATCCATGCTCGCTTCCAATGGTTTGGTCTGGAAGACGGCTACGGCATTGCGGGCTACTCCATATTCGCGTTGACGTGCAACGTCACGGCGTTCGTCATCTTCGTCGTCCCCGCCCTTCGCAACCGTATCCGCTTCCTCCTCGTGGGGTGCGTGCTGGCCGTTGCGGGGGTCTACGTCGAGAAGGGACTCGGCCTGTTGCTGCCCGGGTTGACGCCGGATGTCATCGGAGAGGTCTATCGATACACACCGAGCTTGAACGAGCTCATGGTGGGTGCAGGCGTCTGGGGCGTGGGACTTCTCAGCTTCACGTTCATGGCCAAGATCTCGATCGCCATCACGCTTGGGGAGCTCGGGTATCGGCGGACGTGAGTCCGTTCTCGCGAGGGCTCGCGTTGGCTCTAGCGCTCTCGGGGCTCGCAGGCGCAGCGGGGGCGGAAGGAAGCGAGTTCGAAGCGGCGTCTCGAGCCTTTCGAGCCGATCACATGATCTTGGACGCGGCACTCGGCGGGGACCGGGTGCTCGTGGCAACCCAATCGGGGCGCGTCGAGGCCTACGATTGGCGGAAGGGAACAACGCTCGAGGCGCTCCTCTCCCTCCCGCCTGAGCCGGGACACGAGCTTCCGGCCACGGTCTCCTGCGTCGCCATCTCCCCCGGCGGCCTGCGGGGGGCAGCCGCCAGCTCCGACGAGCGGCTCTGGCTCTTCGATCTGGAAGGGTCTGCGGCCGCGGCGTTGCCTCGCCCCTTGCCTACCTTCGGCAGCGTACTGGCGTGCCGATTCCTGGACGACCGGCACCTGTTGCTCGGGAGCATGCGCGGAGAACTCGCGCTTGTGGATATCGACACCGGCAAGGAGATTTACCGCAGACAGCTCGACTACGACCCGATCTATGCGATCGCCTCGAGTCCCGACCGCAGCCGGGTGGCCATCGGGTTGCGCTCGAGCCGTATCCAGGTGGTGGACGCGCGAAGCGGCCGGACACTCCAGATGCTGGAGGGCCATCGGGATAGCGTCTTCTCGTTGGGCTGGGCGAACGAGGGAGCGTTGGTCAGCGGGAGCAAGGACAAGCAGATTCTCTACTGGGATCTAAGGGTCGACCCACCCAGCCCGCGGACCCTCTACCGGGGCGACCGCTATGTCACCGCTGTCGCGATCGACCCGGCAGGCACGCGACTGGCCGCGACGCTCGAGGATCACAGGATCGGTCTGATCGAAATGCCGACGGGCCGGATCCTCGAACAGCTCGCGGGACACACGGCGCCCATCCAGGCCCTCGCGTTCACGTCGGGCGGAAACCATTTGATCAGCGCCGGAAACGATGCACGGGTGCTGGTATGGAACATCGAGAATCCCGAGGAGAATGAACGGCCATGATGATTTCAGCCATCCTGGTAACGACACGTCCCGAGCATATCGACGAAACCCGGGCGGCCGTCAATGCCCACGAGTGGGCGGACGTCCACCACGTGGAGGATGAGAGCGGGCGAATCATCGCGACGATCGAGGCCGCTTCCACGAATGAGGCCACGGCACGTATCCTCGAGCTTCGAGAGATCCCCAACGTCATCCTCGCCGAGATGGTCGAACACTTCGTAGACGAGGAGGCCGGCAAATAGCCGGCGCCAGGTTGCAGCCAACTGAGGCTTGCTTCCGCATCGACCGGGGCCCTGCGCCGCACCACGCTCGAAATGGGGGCTGAGAGCCCGCCACAGCCACTCTCCGCTGGCGCGATCCTTGCTTTTGATAGGAGACGCGCCGAGCCGTCCGGCTCGTGAGCGCGCGTATGACGAGAGAGGGCACCATGGAACAAACGCGTCGTAGTTTTCTGAAGACCGCCGTTGCAGCCTCCGCCGCAACCAGCATGGGAATGTGGGTGCCGGCAGAAGCCCAGGCCAAGGCCAAGGCGCTCGAAGCGGGATGGAAATGGGATAAATCCGTTTGCCGTTTCTGCGGAGTCGGCTGCGGGATCATGATGGCGACGAAGAAGGGGCGCGTGGTGGCCGTCAAGGGCGACCCCGAATCCCCCGTCAACCGCGGCATCAACTGCATCAAGGGCTACTTCAACGCCAAGATCATGTATGGCGAAGACCGCTTGACGCGTCCGTTGCTCCGGAAGAAGAACGGGAAGTTCGACAAGCAAGGCGATTTCACCCCGGTGAGCTGGGAAGAAGCCTTCGACGTGATGGCCGCCAAGTTCAAGGAGGCCTACCAGGAGTCCGGCCCTTCGGCCGTTTCGATCTTCGGCTCGGGCCAGTACACGATCGATGAGGGCTACGCCGCCGCCAAGTTCATGAAGGCGGGCGTGCGATCCAACAACATCGACCCGAATGCACGCCACTGCATGGCTTCCGCGGTTGCCGGGTTCATCCAGACCTTCGGCATCGACGAACCCCCGGGCTGCTACGACGACATCGAAGTGACGGATACCGTGGTCTCCTGGGGCGCCAACATGGCCGAGTGTCACCCGATCCTCTGGTCGCGCGTGACCGACCGCAAGCTGACGCATGCGAAGACGAAGGTGGTCAACCTCACCACATTCGGGAATCGCAGCGGGGATCTCGCCGATCTGGAGATCGTCTTCAAGCCCCAGACCGACCTGGCCATCATGAACTTCATTGCGAAGCACATGATCGAGAAGGACGCGGTCAACCATGACTTCGTGAAGAAGCACTGCATCTTCGCAACTGGCCCGGAGGACATCGGCTACGGCCTGCCCGCGGACCATCCGCGCGAGCAGGGCCAGACGATGCGGAGCAAGGCGGGCGCTCACTGGGCGATCTCGTTCGAGGAGTTCAAGCAGAAGCTCGAGCCCTACACCGTCGAGTATGTCAGCGAACTCTCGGGAGTTCCGAAGAAGGAGCTCCTGGAACTCGCCGATCTCTACGCCGACCCGAAGCGGAAGGTCGTCTCCTTCTGGACGATGGGCTTCAACCAGCACACCCGCGGAACCTGGGTCAACGAGCAGATCTACATGATCCACCTGCTCGGCGGAAAGATCTCGACGCCGGGCGCCGGTGCGTTCTCGCTCACGGGCCAGCCCTCTGCATGCGGCACCGCGCGAGAGGTGGGCACCTTCGCCCACCGTCTGCCTTCGGACATGGTGGTCGCGAACCCGGGCCACCGGGCGAAATCCGAGAAGCTCTGGAAACTGCCTGCAGGAACGTTGAATCCGAAGGTGGGCACCCATGCGGTGGCCATGATGCGGGCTCTTCGCGCCGGATCGGTGCGGTTCTTCTGGGCGCAGGTGACGAATCCCTTCCAGGACTTCGCCAACGCCAGCGAGTGGATCCGCGCCGCACGCGAAGGTGACAACTTCATCGTCGTATCGGATTGCTACCCGACCGTATCCGCCAAGGTGGCGGACTTGATCCTGCCGACCGCCATGATCTACGAGAAGTGGGGGGCATACGGGAACGCGGAACGTCGCACCCAGCATTGGCGCCAGCAGGTGAAGGCACCGGGCGAAGCCGAGGGCGACCTCTGGCAGGTCCTCGAGTTCTCGAAGCGCTTCAAGCTGAAGGAAGTCTGGGGAGAGCAACCGCTCCCGGGCCTGAAAGCGGACGGCTTCGAGGACGGCAAGCTTCCGGACGTGCTCGCTGCTGCCAAGACGATGGGATACGACCCGGAGCAGACCTTGTTCGATGTCCTCTTCGCGACGGACAAGATGAAGAAGGTGGCCTGGCCCGACCCGATCGCCGAGGGTCATCCCAACGACATGGCCGAGCATTTCGGCTTCTTCGTGCACAAGGCGCTCTGGGAGGAGTACCGCGAATTCGGCCTCGGCAACGGCCACGATCTGGCCGATTTCGACACCTATCATCGGGTGCGCGGTCTGCGTTGGCCGGTCGTCAACGGGCGTGAGACCCAGTGGCGATTCAAGGAGGGGTACGACCCCTACGTCAAGCCCGGCGAAGGATTCAACTTCTACGGCAAGGCGCTGAAGAAGATCCCCCAGGGCAGCCTGAAGGGAGAGAAGGTCGACCTCGCCGGCAAGGCGAAGATCTTCTTCCGTCCCTACGCGGAGCCGGCCGAGAGCCCGGACGCCGAATACGACCTCTGGCTCTGCACGGGCCGTGTCCTCGAGCATTGGCATTCCGGATCGATGACCAAGCGCGTGGAAGAGCTCAACCGAGCCGTCCCGTATGCGGTGTGTGACATGCACCCGGAAGACGCGAAGGCGCGGGGCATCGCACGCAATGAGGAGGTGATTCTCGAATCTCGCAGAGGTCAGGTCAAGGTGCGCGTGGAGACCCAGGGGAGGAATCGACCGCCCCGCGGCCTCGTCTTCGTACCCTGGTTCGACGAGAACGTCCTGATCAACAAGCTCACCCTCGACGCCACGTGTCCGATCTCGAAAGAGACCGACTACAAGAAGTGCGCTGCCAGGGTGCGCAAGATCTGAACATGGACGACTCGGGCCTCAGCCGACGCGAGTTCCTTGCGGGCGCGTTCCGCGGGCGGAATCTCGCCCTCGCGGGAACGGGCGGAGCCGTCTGGGCCCAACTGGTCGAGGGACAGCGTGGCCCGATCCTCCGGCGCCGGCCGCCGGGTGCACGGGCGGAGCCGGAGTTCCTTGCCACCTGCACCAAATGCGGCCAATGCGTCGAGGCGTGTCCCTACGACACCCTGGAACTCGCAACCGCCGGTGAGGAGTCGCTGGGCACACCGTCCTTCGAGCCCAGGAAGGTCCCGTGCCACATGTGCCCGGACGTGCCCTGCGTGGCGGCCTGCCCGAGTGGCTCCCTCGTGCCCGAGACGGCCATCGAGGACGCCCGAATGGGGCTGGCCGTTCTGACGGACCAGGAGACCTGCCTCGCGTTCAAAGGCCTGCGCTGCGAGGTGTGTTACCGCGCTTGCCCGCTCATGGGCAAGGCGATCCAACTCGAGTTCCGGCCCCAGGAACGCACGGGCAAACACGCCTTCTTCCTTCCGGTCGTCAATTCGGATGCATGCACGGGATGCGGGATGTGCGAGCACTCCTGCGTTCTCGAGGAGGCGGCGATCAAAGTGCTGCCCCCGGCGCTTGCCCAGGGCCGGCTCGGATCCAACTACCGCTTCGGCTGGGAGGAAGAGCCAGAGATCAGTCGGGATTTCACTTCTTCGGATGCCGTGCAGCCCGAGGAGTGGCAGGACAATACGAGCAAGGTGCTCGATGCACTCGATGCGCTGGAGGACACCACGACGCCATGAGTTGGCTCCTCGCTCATCGCTACCTCGTGCTTCGCCGGCTCAGCCAGGCGGGGATCCTCTTGCTGTTCTGGCTGGGTGCTCACATGCACCTGGGCTGGCTCACGGGCAATCTATCGAGTTCGCGTGTGCTGCGGACCGTCCCCCTGTCCGATCCCTATGCCGCGCTCCAGGTCCTCGCCAGCGGTCACCTGATCACGGGCACCGTGCTGCTGGGCTCCATCCTGGTCGTGCTGTTCTACGCATTCGTTGGCGGGCGAAGCTTCTGCTCCTGGGTGTGCCCGGTCAATCCGGTCGCGGACCTGGGTCGCATGATCAAGCGACACTTTCGCCCCCACGGCCAATTGCCCGTTGCGCGTGAGGCCCGGTACGGATTCATGCTGCTCGGGCTCGCGCTGTCCGCGGTGCTCGGTGTCGCCGCCTTCGAATGGATCAGCCCAGTCTCCATGCTCCATCGCGAAATCATCTTTGGAGCGGGCCTCGGGCTGCTCGTCATCCCGTGGATCATGCTGCTCGATGTGTTGGTCCTGCGCCACGGCTGGTGCGGATCCCTTTGCCCTCTCGGTGCATTCTATGCACTGATCGGCCGCGTCTCCCTGCTGCGACCGGCCTTTGCGGCCGAGCGCTGCGACCACTGCGGGGATTGCGTCCGGGCCTGCCCGGAGCCCCAGGTGCTCCACTTCGACAAGATCGCCGCGGCGGGATTCGTCGGAGGCGGGGAGTGCACGAACTGCGCGCGATGCCTCGAGGTCTGCCCGCAGGACGTCTTTTCTTTCAATGTTCGACCCATCCGCGCCGGTAACGAACCGGCAACGACCGAGATCTAGCGCAGGAGGCTGTCATGCAGTCAGGAATCTGGTTCCGCCTTTCCATCACCACGATGCTCGTGGCCCTTCTGGCCGGGGGCGTCAGTGCGGAAGACATCAAGAACGCCGAGGTCGACGATGGCGTCGACGTTTACTTCCGCGATGTGGATCTGAGCGCGCTCGCGAGCCAGGAACTGCCGATATTCCTCGATGGGGAACCCGGCGAATCGAAGCTCCTGGATCGCGCGTTTCCCGATGCGCCCCCTGGGATCCCCCACACCGTCGAGGACATGCTGCCGATCCGGCGGGATTCGAACGAGTGCCTCGAGTGTCATCACCCGACAAACGTCACGGAAGACGACGAGATCCCCGTCACCGAGAGCCACTTCGAGAACGCCAAGATGGTGGAAGGCAAGCCGGGAGAGGCGATGCGCCTCAAGGTCGAGTCCTACGCGAAGGGGAAGGATCTCTCGGGGGCCCGGTACAACTGCACGATGTGCCATGTGCCCCAGGCCACGAATGTGAAGACACCGGCCACGAGCTTCGAGAGCGTGAAGGCCGAGAAGGAGTAGAGGCCGGCTTTGCCCTATTCGTCCGGCGTTTCAGAGAAGCGCCGGACGAAGGCCACCATCTCCCAGATCTTCTTCTCGGACCAGCCGTGGTCGGATTCGGGGCCAAACGCCGGCATGGCGCAGCGGGGCATGCCTCCGACCAGGATCTGGTAGAAGAGCTGTCCGTCGCTGCGTTGGCTCATCGCGGCGGCATCCGTGAGATCGGCCGGCGGGACGTCCTGCTCTGCGTCGGTTCCCGCGCCGTCTCCGAGGGCCCCGTGGCAACGTGCGCATTTGGTCTTGAACTGCTTCGCGAAGTAGACGACCCGTTTCGCTGAGAGGCTCACCTCGTTCTTCGCGTGCAAGAGCTCCTCGGGGACATCGTCGCGGGCGTCGGCAGCCACTGCCATCGCCAGCGTCGCGATCACGGCCAGCGCCCGGCCCGACCGGAAGGTGAAAGCCATCAGTCCGAGGCGCTTTCGCTGCGCGCCTCGGCGGCGTGCAGATCGCGCGTTCGATTTCGAGCGTTGTACTTGCCCACCGGCATAGCGTATGGGAGGCGTGCGACCTCAGCCAGCGTGGTCGAATCGTAGACCACGACCGCCCCATCCACGTGCCAGACGCTCACGAGGGCCTTGTCTCCGTCGGCGGTGAACTCGACGTGCATCGCCTTCTTCCCGGGAGCCGGGTGCAGCGTCCGCTCGAGAAGCCGAAGCGTGCTCTTCTCGACCAGCTCGATCTCCTCGGTATTCGAATCAACCCAGAGATAGGGCGTTGCCTCGTGGGTCCGAACGAAATAGCCAGAACCCTTCAGCGGGATCTCACGCAGGATTTCGAACGATTCCATGTCGACGATCGAGAGCCGCGGAACGCCGATGTGATTGAACGCCGCCCGAAGGGCTCCGCCCTCATCGAAGAAGCAGGCCGAGAAGAGGTGGGGCAAGCCACTGGTCGGGAGTGTCCCCAGGACGCGCTCACTCACCAGATCATAGAGGAGCAACCGCTCCCCCTTGCGAGAACTCGCCACGACCTGATTGCGACCCGGTACCAACGTGAAATCCTCGAACGGCTCGGGAAGCTCCACCCAGCGGAGTTCGAGATTGGGAAGGGAGACGATCAACAGCTTCGGCTCGTCTCGAAATCCGAGAATGAAACGCTGCTGGCCCGGAACGCTCTGCTTCCCCGGAACGAAGTAGACCCCGCTCGGTTGTGCGGAGAGGGGGATGCTCCGGACCGGTCGAAGCTGGCCATCCATGACCACCAGGCTACGGGGCAACTGGTTCGCCGCCGCGACGAACGTTCCGTCAGGGGAGACCGCAATGTTGCGGCTGTTGACCCCGACTTTCACGCGAGTACGGAGCGCAAACCGGTCGAGGTCATACTCCACGACGGTACCGTCGCGGGTCACCGCGTAGACGCGGTGGAGATCCCGGTCGAATTTGGGCCCTCCGTGGATGCGCCCGACCGGGAAGCGGTCGAGCTCCGAGAGCCGATCCCCGTCGAGAACGGAAATGCTCCCTGTGGCCCGCTCGACGACCAGGATGAGCGCGTCCCGACGAATGGACTTCGAGATCCGATCCGTGCCCGGCTCCTCCTCCACGCGGCTCGCCGCGATCGCATCGACGCCCCACGTGACCTCGGGGAGCGGCCTCTGGACGAATTCGACGAGGGCCTTTGCGGCAGCCTCGTCGAGCCGATCGCCGAAAGCCGGCATCTGCGTGTTGGGAAGCCCCTCGAGGATCCCCTGCACGAGCGCATCGCTCTTCTTGCGGGCCAGCGCCTCGGCGTAGAGCGGCGGCGCGTAGCCGCCGTAGCGATCGGCTCCATGACAGCTGGCGCAATACGCCTGGTAGAGGGCTGAAGGAGACGTCTCCGTCTCTGCGACGGCCAGTGAGGCCAGCCCCAACGCCAGGAACAGGGTTGCCGCGCTCTGGAGGCGCCTTCCTCGCTCACGACGATCGGAGCCCCTCGCCGGGCTGCCAGACGGAGCGGGGGTGCCGGCGTGCATCCCAGCGGTTGTAACAGCCCGATCCCGCCCCCTCAAGCGCCGGCTTTTCGGTCGTTCCGCACACCGGTATGCTCTGCCACCGATTTCTGGCGGAGCGGAGAGACCATGCTTCCCGTGAGCGACCTCCTCGAGGTCGGAATGAATGAGCTGTCGACGGCTGAAGTGAGCGCACGTGCTCCCCAGCGCTTCACGCGGACCCAACTCCACGGGCCCGTGATCGTCTGGAACGTCTGCGTCCACTGCAATATGACGTGTCCGCATTGCTACGCCTCCGCAGGCTCGCGCCCTTCACCGAAGGATCTCACCACTGCCGACGCCTGCGACTTGCTGGATCAGATGGCGGCAAGCGGCGTGACCATCGTCATCTTCAGCGGAGGCGAGCCGCTGCTCCGGGGGGATCTCTTCGAGCTACTCGCCCACGCCCGCTCAGTGGGCATCTCACCGCAGCTCTCCAGCAACGGAAGCCTGATCGATGAAGCGATGGCCCACCGTCTGGCCGAGGTGGGAGTTCCCTATGTGGGCATCAGCGTGGACGGTGTCCGCGAGTTCAACGATCCCTATCGAGGCATGGAGGGCGGAACCGAAGCCGCCCTCGCCGGCCTTCGCTTCGCCAGGGCGGCGGGAATGCGCACAGGGCTGCGCATGACCCTCACGGGGCGAAACGTCGACCAGCTCGATGCCGTGCTCGACACCGCGCGGGATGTGGGTGCGAGCCGTTTCTATGCCTCCCATCTGGTCTACTCCGGACGGGGCCGCCACATCGTCGATGAGGATCTGCCCCGCGACCGCGCCCGGTCCGCGGTCGTCCAACTCTTCGAAGCTGCCGAAAAACTCCTCGAGCGAGGAGAACCGCTCCGCATCGTGACGGGCTCCAACGATTCGGATGGACCGCTCTTGCTTCGCTGGGTCGCGGAGCGCTACGGATCCGCCGCGGTCGCGCCCGTCGAAGAATTGCTCCGCGAGCGCGGCGGGAACTCCGCCGGCGAGCGCGTTCTGAACATCGACCACCTTGGCCAGGTCCATCCGGACCAGTTCTGGCGAGGCGCCGTGCTCGGCGATGTCCGACGTGACCGCTTCGAAACGATCCTGGCCCACCCGCTCCGCCAGGAACTTCGCGAACGCGCGAAGCATCTAACCGGACGTTGTGGCCAGTGCAGCTACCTGGACCTATGCCGGGGATCCCATCGTGAGCGGGCAATCACCTGCCACGGTGACATGTGGGCGCCGGACCCGGCGTGCCTGCTGACCGACGCCGAGATCGGCTTCGACCCGGAAAAACCAAGCCCGAACAAGGAGATCGAGTGAACCGCACGGCGGCCTGGACCCTTCTGCTGATCTTCTGTCTTGGGCCCTCGCCCGCCTCCGGCGAGGGTGTGGGCTCGCGCGTCTTCGTCGTCGAACGCGCTTCGGGCAGCCTCGCTGTCTACGACTACCAGGCGCGAAAGCTGCTGCCCCAGCGGATCAAAGACCTCGGAAACCTTCGCCACGCGACCATGATCTTCTCTCCGGATCTCCGCTACGGCTACCTCTCGACCCGGAGCGGCAAGGTCAGCCGCATCGACCTGCAGAGCCTCGAACGCAAGGGGGAGATCTTCACTTCACAGAACTCCATCGACAACGCCATCAGCCAGGATGGACGGGTGATTGCGACCGCCGAATACGTCCCGGGCGGAGTCACGCTTCTCGATGCCCAGGATCTCCACCTCCTGAAGGAACATCGGGCGACGTTCGAAAGCAACGGCAAGACCATACCGTCCCGGGTGACCGGAATCGTGGATGCTCCGGGAAACCGTTTCGTCTGTGTGCTCATCGAAGGCGGCGAAATCTGGATCATCGATGCGAGCCGCCCCGACTTTCCCATCGAGCATCGCATTCCGACCAACGCGGCCCTTCCCTACGACGCCATGATCACACCCGACGGGCGCTACTACGTGGTCGGCCACCTGGAATCCGATCGGATCTCGGTGCTCGATCTCACGAAGCCGGAGGCCGGCGTTCGTGAGATCTCCCTGCGCGATCCCGCCGTGGAATACGACAAGAATTCACCGGTCAAGCTTCCCCATATGGCCTCCTGGGCCGTGGCGGGACAATGGATCTTCGTGCCGCTGGTCGGAGAGAATCGGCTCGCCGTACTCGACCGGAAGACCTGGGAGTTCCATCAGTCGATTCCCGTTCGGAGTCATCCGGTCTATGCGGTGCGCTCCCCGACCGAGCGTGAGGTCTGGGTGAGCTTCTCGGGGGAGGAGGACGATGCATTCGTGCAGGTCATCGATACGGAGAAGCTCGCCGTGGTGGACACGCTCGAGGTTGGCGGCCGCATCTATCACATGGACTTCACGCCGCGAGGCTCACACGTGCTCGTGAGCGCGAATCGAGACAACAAGCTCGTGCTGGTGAACGCGGCCAAGCGAAGCATCGAGGACGTCCAGACCCTGGAGTCCCCATCGGGCATCTTCGGCGTCTGGCGTGCGTTCAGGATCGGCCTGTGAGCGCCGATAGCCCGGCTACGCCGAGGGAAGAACTGATCCGAGCGGTCCAGGCCGGTGTACCGCTGACCCCCGCACCCTTCGAGAAGCTCGGCGGCGACCTCGGACTCGAAGAAGCCCGGGTGATCGAGGAACTTGGCGGGCTGGAGCGCGAAGGGGTCTTGCGCGAAATCTCCGCAGTCCTGGAGGGAAGTGCTCTCGGCTACGAGAGCGCTCTGGTCGCCGCAGAGGTTGCCGAGCCGGAACTCGACCGTGTCGTCGAAGTGATCAACGCGCACCCGACGGTGACGCACAACTACCTGCGGAGCCATCGCTTCAACCTCTGGTTCACCGTGGCCGTCCCTCCTTCGATGGGACTGGAAGCGACGCTTGCTGCTCTTTCCCGTGCCAGCGGCGTCCCTCGTTTTCATCCCCTGCAGCGAACCCAGACGTTCAAGATCGGCGTCAACTTCGATCCGAAGACGCGAAAGAACACCACCTCCGCCGTGGCCGGCCCGGAGGTCGCGAAGATCGAGATCTCCGAGGAGGATCGCCGCTGCTTTCGAGCCCTCCAGACGCCGCTGCCGATCCTCGCTCGTCCCTTCGATCTCCTGGCGGAGAAGGTCGGGGTCGAGGCCGACGATCTGCTCGCGTTCGGACATCGGCACCTGGGCGGCGCAATCCGGCGCTACGTCGGCACGCTGCGCCACAGGAAGCTCGGCGTTCGCGCGAATGGAATGGCCGTGTGGCAGGTTCCGGAAGCGGAGATCGAACGTGTCGGTCTCCAGCTCGCAGCAGCTCCCGAGGTGAGTCACTGCTACGCCCGGGACGTCGTCGAGGGCTTCCCGTACTCCGTCTACAGCATGATCCACGGTCCCGACGAGGCAACCTGCCGGAAGCTCGCAGAAGAGCTGTCCCAGCGGATCGGCGTGGAGGACTACGCGGTGCTGTTCAGCACCCGCGAGTTCAAGAAGACCCGCCTGCGCTACTTCCTGCCGGAGCTCGACGAATGGTGGTCGACCCACGGCGGATGACAGGATGGTGCCACCGCCATGGGTCGGACCCGGGTGCGCTCAGTAGTTGAAGGTCAGTTCCAGCCAGTAGCGCCAGCGGTCGGCACGTCCGCTTCCCGAGGTGCCGTCGAACCAGGCGCCCTTGGTCAGCACCGTGAAGTGCTTGTTGATCGGCTTGATGATGACGACATCGACTTCGTCAGCCAACGTGTCGTTGCCGTCGTCGTTCCAGAAGTGGTGGTAGACCACCTTGCCCTTCAGGCCCCAGGGCAGCTTCGGAGCCACGGCCACGTACAGGTCCTGGAGACCGTTCGTACCGCCGTTGTCCAGGAACGAGTCCGCCCAGCCGTTGAACTTGTGCAATGTGGCCAGGGGTGTCACGAAGCGCGCCTTGCCATCATCCGAGCCCAGCAGCTCGTAGCCCACGGTCACACCGCCGAGGTCCGAGTTGGCCAACCCTGCCTCTGCCGCGACGTAGTGGGCTGTGTAGTCCACCGGATTGTCGCCCGCGTCCGTCTGGAGCGCGTAGGAGGCTGCGTAACTCACGCTCCAGGGCCCATCGAGCGCCTGCTTCCCGCTGGCCCGCAGTCCGTAGGAGTTCGACGACATCCCATTGGCGAGGCGCGATATTCCAGCCAACGTCGTGTTGTCGAAGTCCAGCAGGTAGGCAAAGGCCACGATCTTTGCAGCCGGAATGCCATCGTAGGCGATATTGATCAGGTGGGACTGCGAGTCGAAGTCCCGGTTGTTCTCGCCGAAGATCCGCCGCACGTCCCAGACGTACCCGTAGGTCGCCTTCAGGTGCTCGACCGGGCTGACACTGAAGAGCGCAGCGTCGTACGTCTGCTCGTTCTGCCTCCAGCCCACGTTTCCGACGAAGCGAACGTCGTCGAGCTTGATGCGCTGGCGTCCGGCCTTGAAATCGAGCCCGAAAGCGTCCTTGTTCTGGTAGCGGACGAAGAGCTGGTTCAGCTCCGTCTCTTCCGGATCGGCGATTACGGTCTGACCGGTCGGCGACTCGATCGTGTCGAAGTACTGGTCACCCGCGAAGGAGGCGATGTTCTCGCCTTCGACGTAGAAGGAAAAACCTGCGATCGGCTTCGTCCCGATACCCAGCCGCGTGCGCACTGTGTAGGCCTGGGATGAATCAAAGCCATCCATGTTCGCGAGTTCCATTCGCGCCCGGACGTTGAGATTCACCTTGAAGAACTCGTTGTTGAACGCGCTCTCCCATCCGGCCGGTGCATCAGCGGCTTCGTCGGCCAACGCCGAGCCCGGGACTACCACAAGAGCGAACGCCATCGCGACGATGGCGCACAACCCTGCGAAGGTCCCCCTTCGCTCACCTGAGATCGTCATCTCCCTCAACATCACCCCTCTCCTTCATTGACAATGGATACGTTCATCCGCCGAGTCGATTCGCCTCGACGCCAAACGTGCGCGAAGCGTAACGACACGACCAACAACCGCTAGAACCGGAGTCTCCAGGCCAGAGGTCTGAAGATCGACGACCGCGGATCCCACGGACGTCACGACGACGCGCTGCTTCTCCGTCGCCCCTCGGCTGATGAGGGCTACGGGCAGCTCCGCTGGGTAGCCCTCTCGGAGCAACTGCTCCTGCCACGTCGTTGCGGTGGCACGAGCCATCATCAGGACGAGTGTCCTGCGCTCCAGAAACGGCGGAATCGACAGTTCACTCGCTTCGGCGCAGCGATGTGCGCTGGCGACGACGAAGCTATCCGCCAGACCACGGTGGGTGACGGGGATTCCCGCCAGTTCCGGCACCGAAGTCGAGCTGGTCACTCCGGGAACGACATCGAAGCCGATCCCGGCATCCGCGACACCCAGGGCTTCCTCTCCAAGGCGGCCGAGAACTGCCGGATCGCCGCCCTTCAGACGAACGATTCTCTTCCCTTGCCGGCCAAGACGAATGAGCAACTCGATGATCTGTTCCTGGCTCATCGAGTGCGCGCCACAGCGCTTCCCGACGAAGACACACTCGGCGTCGAGATCCTCGAGCAACGCCGAATCGACAAGGCTGTCATACAGGATGACCTGCGCCTTCTGCAGCGCACGCCAACCCCGCAAGGTGATCAGATCGGCATCACCGGGCCCCGCGCCCACGAACCAGACGAAGCCGGGCCGTCCGCCCCGGCCACGCCGTTTGGACTCGAGAAGCCCCGGGGCTGGCCCAGACGGATCGGCGTTAAGGTGCGGCTCTTGGGCGGTCATCATAGGCTCCCGCCCCGAAGTGAATTCACGAATCGTGCCGAATCAGAATACTGCCAAGAGCCGTTTTCACCCGTCCAGGGACAGTTTCGGGCCAATTCGGCCGAAATCCTGCCCCGGAGTGCCCCACTCGAACGGGGCACGATGGAGCCTGGGGGAAACACCCACCGCTGGACGACGGCATGCCCGTGGACTGGAGTGAGGGTCCGTCGTCAGGCCAACAGAGCCAGGAAATCGCCTTCGGTCAGGATGCCGCGGACCCGGTCGTGCTCGACCACCGGAAGACAGCCGACACGGTGCTCGATCATCATTGCGCCCGCGCGGGAGAGCAGCATGTCGGGCTCGACGACGGCCAGGTTGGTCGTCATCACCTGCTTCACGGGTAGGGCCTCCAGCGTGCGCCGATGCGCCTCCGACCCCTGTCCAAGGGACCAGGCAAGGGCGCCGTAAAAGAGATCGCGCTGGCTGACGACGCCGGCGAGGCGCCCGTCTTCTTCTACCACCACGACGTGACGGAACCGACCCACCTTCATCAGGTCGTCCGCCACCGAAAGCCGGTCGTTGCGACTCACCGTCTTGACATCGCGGGTCATCACCTCGCGCACAGTCAGGTCGCTGTGGAGAGAAGGCCGCTCCGTGTCCGGCGGGGCGGACGGCGTTTCGGATTGCGCAGGCGCCGTTGCCCCGCCCCCCCAACGCTCATCCAGTTCACTCGCTATGCCATCGAGCTCCTTCTTCAAGCGGGTGATTTCTACCGCGAGGGCAGCGGTCGTCCTGCAGTCGCTGGTCAAGGTGGCATCACCATTTCGGGTGAGTCCGGCGGTAGCTCCCACTGCGATCCGGGCGATCTGGCTCTCCGAGGCGCCCCGGCCCGTATCCGTGATGTCGAGAATCAGGCTCTGTTCACTCATGGCGCAAAGAAATGCAGGATGCATGCCCAGGTCTCTCGGGCCGGGCTTCGGCCCTCCTCGGAACGCTTGCAGTCCGAATGGGCGGCCGGGGAAGCTCGGGTAGGATGGACCCATGGGTCCCAGCCAAAGCTCCCGTCGCTGGAATCCGGGTGCGTTTCTCGGCGATCGTGGCCCCGCGATCGAGAACGATTCAGCCGACGCCCCGCTTAGAATCGTCTGCGAAGGGGCACTGGCGGTCCTCTTCAGCTGGACCCTGGCGTACCACCTGATCGCGTCTCTTCAGCTGCCGGCGTACTGGATCTGGCCACCCTTCGTGCTGTTTCTGGCCGCATCCGGCAGCGCTTTGCTGCAACCTTGGCGACGGGACCTTCGGGCTGGCCCGGCGGATCTCGGCCTTCTCTCCGGAGCGCTTCTGCTCGGAGGTGCACTGAGCGTCTTCGTCCTTTTTGTCTCCCGACCCGACGCGGACGACGTGCAGTATTTCCACCGCGCGCTTCTGCAGCTCCGGGATTTCGGTCAGCCGTTCATCGTCACGGAGAAGATCCACGACGTCTCCGACCTTCCGCTCAGTTCCGTCATGACGGTCACCTCTTACGAGTTCTTCGTGGCGATGACTGCAGATCTCTTCGACATCGATCCGGTCTTTGCCTTTCACAACCTCGGCGCGGTGGTGGCCAGCGTTCTCTTCGTTCTTGCCTATGTCCTCATCTTTCGCGAGTTCGGACTGACGTCGATGGCTTCCATCGCCGCAACCACTCTCGTCTGTGCGTTCATGCTAGTCGACGGCAACGTCCACCGATCCCTAGGGAACGTCACGCTCGTTCGCATCTGGCAGGGCAAGGCGATCATGTGGTCTCTCGTGATCCCGTTGGCGATGTTGACGTCGTATCGCTACCTCGCGGTTCCGCGTCTCGAGCGTTTCCTGCCGGTGCTCATGGTCTCGGTCGTCGCCGGGGGCTTGAGTTCGTCGGGCCTCTTCATGGTGCCGGCCATGACGTTCGTGGCATCCGCGGCCTATGTGCTGAGCCGTGGCCCTACACGGGAAAATCTCACCCGCGCCTTCCGAGTCAATCTGGCCTCGACCTATAGCGGCTGCATCCTGCTGGCCATGATGATTGGATGGCTCCCGACGTATCCGCTCGAGGAACTCTACGTCAGCTGGCCGGCAACCTGGATGGCGAACCTCCAACTCGTCATCGATGGTCCCTGGACGCTGATTCGGAACATCCTGCTCTTGATCGTGGTCCCGGCGGTGCTGCTCCCGGCGCCTTTCAGACGCTTCGTGATCCTGCTGAGCCTCGTGCTGGTCGGGCTCTTTGCGAACCCCCTGACCGGCCCCGTGTTCTTGAAGCTCCTGCATTCAGGAGCCTACTGGCGCCTGGCCTACCTCTTCCCCTTGCCCCTATGCGCGGGACTCCTGGCCCGCTCTTTCTTCGCCATCGGGCATGGGCCGCGAGAACGCGCGGCGGAGATCGCGGTGGGTTTGTTGGCGGTCGCCTCGATCGCCGTCGCCTACGAGCACTCCCCGATCGCTCCGGGCCCGGGCCAGTCGCCGGTCTGGTTGAAACAACCCATGGAATACCGCTTTCCTCCGGCCGAACTCGATTTCGCACGTGAAATCGCAGATGAACTCGACGGCCGACACGTGCTGGCCCCCGAGTCGATCATTCATGTTCTTCCTCTGCTCGTGCCGGACCTCCGGCTCGAAACCGCTCGTGCATTCCAGACGCAATTCGCCTTCGACATCGCTGGACGAAAAGAGGAAGGGCTGCGCAGGATGACCGCACAACACTTCGTCACCGGCTGCAGGCCTGCACCCGTGTCGGCCGCCGCCCTGCAGGGCTCGGTGGCTGGCGGCGTGGATGCCGTCGTGCTCGCAGGCTGCCGACCCAAGGCACAGCTCGCGATGAAGCAACTCCTGACGTCATACGGCGGCGACTGGAGAGTGGCCCGACGCGCCGGTAGCTACACACTCCTGCTTCGGGCGGACACAGAAGACTAGTCATCGCGAGGCCAATTCGGAGCGATGGGGGTATGATCGGAGCGCGAGGAACCGTTCTGGGCCCTCGAAAGAGGACCCTCTACCCGCAACGAGACCCATGCCCGCATTCGCACTTCCCGCTCTGTTTCTCGCCTCGGGCTTCTCCGCCCTCGTCTACGAGGTTCTCTGGGCGCGACAACTCGTACTCGTCTTCGGGAATACCGTCGATGCTACGACGACGGTTCTTTCTGCGTTCATGGGTGGTTTGGCCCTGGGAGGCATTGCCGGCGGGCGGATCGCCGCGAGCCTGAAGACGTCGCCCTTGAAGGCCTACGCCGTGCTCGAAGCGGGCATCGCGGTCTTCGCGCTGGGCTTCCCGTTCTACCTCCAGGCGCTCCTCCCCATCTATCGGTGGATCTACCCTGAACTCGCGACCTCCCCACTGGCACTCACGGGAATGCGTTTCGTCATGGTCAGCACCTACCTGGTGCTTCCGGCCGCCCTCATGGGTGCGACGCTTCCCGTTCTGGCGCGGGCGACTGCGCCCCGAGCGGGAGAGGCGGCGGCATCTCTCGGTGCGCTCTACGCAGCCAACACGGCAGGCGGTGTGCTCGGCGTCGTACTGACCGGTTTCTTGTTGATCCCCGGTCTGGGGATCTCTTCAACGAGCATGGTGGCAGTTGCCATCAATCTGGTCGTAGCGGCCATCGGTTGGTCGATGTCGGCCCGGAACAAACCAGGTGCCGCGGCGGTTTCCGGGGCCGTGGCGACTACGGCTGAACGAACGGCTGCACAGGCCGCCATCTTCGCCACCGGGACGTTCGGCCTGGCGTTGGAGGTGATCTGGACGCGGATTCTCCTGTTGGTCTTCGGCAGCACCGTCTACGCCTTTTCCGTGATGCTGGCGACCTTTCTGACCGGAATCGCATTGGGCGCTGCGCTGACCCGGCGTTTCGCCTCCCGCGTGAGCCAGCCTTCCTCCTGGATCGCCTTGCTTCCCCTGCTCCTGGCGGTCGCGGCGGGTGTCGCAGCGCATATGGTCGATCTGCTGCCATCCGTCTTTTCGACCACCCTGCTTCAATTGAACTTGAGTTGGAGAGCCGACATCCTGGGGCGCGCGCTCGTCTCGGCCATCGTCCTTCTGCCAACGTCATTGCTCCTGGGTGCCATGTTCCCACTGGTCATCTGCGTTGGCCCGTCGGAGCCTGGGCCTCTCGCCCGCTGGACCGGAACGATCTATGCCTACAACACCGCAGGGGCCATCCTTGGCAGCGTGACGGCGGGCTTCTTGTTGGTGCCGGTGCTCGGGACCCTGAACAGCCTGCGAGCCCTCTCCGTGGTATTGGGCCTGCTAGGCCTAGTGCTCGCGTGGCGAACGGACCTACGCCGCGGGGCCTCCGTTCTTGCTGTCATCGCTGGAGCTCTTCTCGCGACGTTGCAGCCCTGGGACGTGGCGACGATGTTCGAGCTGCGTGGGCTGCAAGCAAGCCGCGCCCAGAAGGCAGAGGGCATCCCCACGGTCGTGTACCACGCCGAGGGCAAGATCTCGACGGTCACCGTCACGGAGACGCCGGAAGCAGCACTCAAGATCCTCCGGGTGGACGGAAAGATCGAGATGACGACCAAACAGATCGATGTCCGGTTGGGGAAACTTCTCGCCCACCTCCCGATGCTGCTCCACCCCGCCCCCGAGCGCGTCTTCAATCTCGGTCTGGGCGCGGGCCTGACGGTGGGTGCTCTCGCGACCCACGGACCGCGTGTCATCGATGTCGCAGAACTCGAGCCGCATATGGTGGAGGCGGCGCGATTCTTCGAGAAGGAGAATCACGACATCGTCGATCACGAGCGCCTGCAGATTCTTTTCCAGGACGGCCGCAACCATCTCTTGATGACCGACCGCTCCTACGACGTCCTGGCCAGCGATCCCCTGGAGCCGGTCGTGGGCCCGGCCGCCAGCCTCTTCACCCGCGAACACTTCGAGATTGCACGATCACGCCTGGCGCCGGGTGGCTTGATGAGCCAATGGATTCCACTCTACGAGCTGGGTCCACAGGAATTCTCTTCAATCCTCAAGGCATTCGATGCGGTCTTCGAACACGTCACCTTGTTCTTGACCGGCGGCGACAGCATCTTGATAGGCTCCGAGGGACCCCTGGACCTCGACGTGGAGCGCATCGCGAAGAGAATGGAAATCCCCGAAGTGCGAGACGACTTGATCTCCATCGGATTCCATTCGGCCGAGCGCCTTCTGGGCAGCTACGTGACGGTCATCGGGCCCGAACATACGCTCGCGATGGATGTCGTCGAGAACACCGACGACCATCCCTACCTCGAGTTTGCCGCACCCAAGCTTCAGCGGGCCGACACCTGGTCGACGAACCTCCGCCGATTCCTGACCTGGAAGAAGTCGCCGCCGCCGGGGGCCACCCCGGGCGTGCACGATGCCTTTCGCTCCCAGAAATTCTGGCTCCAGGCTCGTCTGGCGTTGAAGAACCGGGACCTCAAGACCTCGGGCATGCTCCTGCGCCGTTCCCTGAGCCTGGATCCCGGCAATCCCCTGGCGCAAGAGCAACTCGTCCAGTGGGAAACCGTGCGCGCAGCGGTGCAGCGCGCCCGGAGGTAGCGCTTTGCGAATCGGAAGCGGGGAGCTGCGGGAAACACGAACCGGGCGCAGCACCCAGGTACTCGGCCACCCGGGCCGACTGGCGGCCGTCGGCCTGCTCTTCGCGCTGGCCTGCCTGCTCGTCTACAGCCCCGCCCTCTCCGGTCCCTTCGTCTCCGACGACGCGCAGTACCTCGTCAACAATCCCTACGTAAAGGATCTCTCGCCCGATCATCTGATCGAGATCCTCGATCCAACAGGCGCGCTGGTGCCTCTCGTCGCGAACTACGCCCCGGTCCACCTGCTTCTGCACGCGCTCGGCTGGTCCCTCTTCGACGCTGAGCCGACCGGCCATCATGTCATGAACCTGTTGGCGCACGCAGCCGCCTCGCTCCTGTTGGTGCTCATGCTCTGGCGTTCCGGCCTTCCCGAAGCGGCTGCGCTCTTCGGCGGCGCCGCCTTCCTCCTCCACCCCGCCAATGTGGAGGCCGTGGCGTGGGTGACGCAGCTCAAGACAACCTCTTCCATGGTGTTCGCGCTGCTGGCGCTCCTGGCACTCGACCGACGGCCCGGCTGGGCAACGGTCGCGTTCGGGACCGCCCTGCTCGCCAAACCGATTGCCGCCGTTGCACTACCCGTCGCGATCTTGCAGGGGTTCGGCCGGGCGCGGCGGGGGGAGAAATCGCCCTCGGATGCGGCGCGGCGTTGGCGCTGGCTGGGCGGCTGGGGCGTCGTCTTCATCGTCTTCGCGATCATCGAAATGATCGCGTTCCAGCACGCCGTCTCCTACGTCGAAAGGTTGCACCCGGATCTTCTCGTACAGCTTCGCACCTCCATCGCCCACGTATTTCGCTATCTCGTGATGGCCACCACCACGCTCGGCCTCTCGGCCTTTCACGAACCCGACCCGAGCCTCCAACTGCTGGATCCAGCCTGGCTCGGAGGCCTCGCCTGCCTGGTGTTGCTGGGCGCACGCACGCTCTACGTACTGGCCCGAGGCAGGGAAGAGGCCGTCTATTGGGCCTGGGCGGCCATCTCGTTCCTGCCCGTCTCACAGGTCTTCCCCTTTCCGTTCCCGATCGCCGACCGCTACCTCTACGCAATCCTTCCGGGCCTCCTGGGCGCCGTGCTGCTTGCAGGCCACGACGCGGTGGGCGCGCGTCCCGCCTTCCTGAAGCGCGCGACCCCCTGGCTGATGGCCATCGCCTGTCTGGTGCTGATCGGACTCGGAAGCGGCAGCTACCAGCGAGCGCGTCTGTGGGGGACACCCGCGTTCCTGCTGGCCGAGTCCGCGCGCAACTACCCGCATGGCGTGCATGCGCAAATGAGACGCGCCGAGCTGGCCGCTGATGCCGGGGATTTCGGAGTTGCCGTCGACGCGCTGCGTGCCTGCCTCGACCGCGGCTATGACGGCTTCGACAAGTTGCTCGGCAACCCAAGGCTGCTGCCGCTGCGGGGTGATCCCCGCTACCGGGCGGTACTCGCCGGCATGGCGCAGCGTTGGATAGATCGCTGGGGTGACGTCGAATCACCCAGCCAGCCCGAACTGCTCTCGCTCGGGGTGGCTCACCGCATGCAGAGCGACGATGTCGCGGCGCGGCGCGCGCTCGAACGCGGCCTCGCGATCGAAGGGCCCCTCGAGGCTGCGCTGCGCTCGCAGCTCGCGGAGGTCGAGGCGGGACGCGACATCTTGAACCCCTGACCTGGAGCCCGGAGTCAGGAGGGGATGCGGGCGGATTGCTAGGATCGCGAGAGGCAGCCACTGCGATGAAGAAACGAACTCTCCCGCGTTCCCATCCTCTTCTCCACCCTCCTGCCAACGACATTCCTCTACCGAGCCGGCTCGAGGCACTCGCGTCGGGAATCGTCGGACTGATGCTATGCGGCCTCATCGCCTGCGGCGAAGGACGAGAGACTGCGGTGAACGAGCCGGGGGCTCCTGCCGAAACCAGCCAGACCTCCCTACCGGGCGATTCCGAGCGCCCTGCCATCCTCCTCGTCACGATCGACACGCTCCGCGCCGACCATCTCGGCGCGTACGGCTACTCCCGTGACACGTCACCCCATCTCGATCGCCTGGCCGAGGAGGGAGCGGTCTTCGGTGTGGTCTATGCGCCCACCGGTGCCACCTGCCCCTCTCACGCCACCCTTTTCACATCCCGATCCCCCATGGCCCACGGCGTGGTTCGAAACGGGTTCGTCCTGCAAGATCGGGAGAAGACGCTCGCCGAGATCCTACAGGCCACCGGCTGGCAAACCGGGGCCTTCGTGAGCTCCTACCCGCTGAAATCCGACTTCGGTTTCGGGCAGGGCTTCGAGCACTTCGACGGCGACTTCAACGCGTCCGAGCCCACCTTCGTTCAACCCCGTTGGGAAGGAAAGAAGGTCAAGGGGGCTTTCGATCGGCGGGGCGACGTCACGGTCGATCGGGCGATCTCGTGGCTCGAAAAACAGGGCGCCGAAGCTCCGATCTTCCTGTGGGCGCATCTTTTCGATCCTCATGCTCCCTATGCCGCGCCGGGGCCCGATCGCACGCGCTACACGAGCTGGACGGATGATCCCGTAGCGCGCGACGTTGCGCTCTACGATGCCGAAATCCGTTTCGCGGACGCCCAGGTGGCCCGTTTGCAGCGTGCATTCGAGCAGCATGCCGGCAGCAGACCCACTCTGATCGTCGCCACCAGCGACCACGGGGAGGGGCTCCATGATCATGGCTACCGCACCCACAACCGGGATCTCTTCGACGAGGAAGTGCGCGTCCCCCTGGTGGTGCGATGGACTGGTCACGTTCCACCGGGCCTTCGCATCGACGAGCCCGCCCATCTGATCGACCTCGCACCCACCTTGCTTGGTCTCCTCGGAATCGATCCCCCTTCCGAAACCCGGCCAGGCACGAGCAATCTGGGATTCTTCGATGGCCAGGATCTGTCGCCGCTGTTGCTGGGCGGAGAGGTACCCGGCCTCGAGGAGAGGGTTCTCTGGCTTCAGCGCGCCTTCTACCGACGGGGACGCCGGCAGCTGGGCGAACGGGGCTGGGGCCTCGGCCTTCGAAAGGGGCGCTGGAAGTACATCGAAGCCAGGGCGGAGGGCCGCCGCGAACTCTACGACCTCGTCGCCGACCCCGATGAGCGCCGGTCTCTGGCGGAGGAGAAATCGGAGTTCAGCAACGAGCTGTCTGCACGACTCACTGCTTGGCGAAAGCGTGAGTTCGCGGAACGCCGATCCGGCACCCAGAAGGTCCGCCCGGAACAGGCCGAAGCGCTTCGCGCTCTCGGCTACGTGGAGTAGAGCGAGTCAGCCCGCTGGGTCGGGGCTTTCAGCCATGACCTCTTCACCCAACGGGCCGAACATCAGGAAGAGCGACCTGGCTTCCCGTTCGCATTGTTCGGCATCGCGTCTGTCCGCCGAACAACTCCGCCAGGCGATCTGCAGCGCTTGTCGGGAAAAGGGAACCGCGTGGTGGTAGTAGCGCTCGAAGAGCGCAGTCGTTTCTCGCACTTGTCCGAGTGAGCCGCCGAGCGAGGTCGGCGCCGCCCCACCGTGGAGCATGCGCAGCTTCTCCAGCAGTCCGTCCACCTTCCCCTGCTTCTCGAGAGTGCGTCCATGACGCGCCACGGCCTGCCCCGCCGCGGCGGAAACCGGATACTCGCTGCTCCAGGCGGAGAGCAATGCAGCCGCCTCGGAGGGGCGTGCCATTTCGATCGCGTGGGCAACCGCCTCGGCGAAGACCTCTTCGCGGGCGGGGCCACCGCCAGGCGGCAGGCTGCGACGCAAGAGAGAGCGCCCAGCGCCGAGTCGGGCATTGGCAAGACTCGCGAAACTCGGCAGGCTGGCTTCCCGGCCTCGGAAGAATGCACGCGCCGCCTGGTCGCTCAGGATCGGGTGACGCAGCGTATGAAGCGGGCCTTCGAGACCGCCGGCATTCGCCGTCCCCTGGGGCAGGATTTCGTGGGTCAGCAACTCGTTGAAGCTCGAGATCTTGGCCCGCTCGAAGCCGGCAGTGAACTCAGCCATCTCGAAGCGACTGCGCATTCGCTCCAGGTCGATCTCCGCCGGGTCGTTGAACCCCATCAGCAGCAGGTCCGGCCCGTACGTGTACCAGACCGCGATGGAGTCGAAGACGTCCACATACGTCCGCAGCACGGTCGTCACTGTGTAAGCGGCCGGATATCGCCGTTCTTCCCGGGCTCGCCGGCGAGATGTAGACCCACCGCATGACAATCCGGGAGGAGGCGGCATGCGGGTGCAAGCGAACGGGAAGGTGAGGCGGTCGAGCGAGGAGTGGCGGGAGATT
>JAAETT010000049.1 GCA_024228115.1 bacterium | reverse complement strand
CTCCGGTCGAGCCGGGAGGGCGTTCGCCCTGGGTCAAGGACCTTTCGACCCGGAAGATCTGAATCGGAATCCGGAACGGCGGGCTGCGTCGCCCCCCGGCCAAATGATCAGATTTCTACGCTTCTGAGTGAGCGTCTACACTAGCGAACTTGCACACGCCGAACAGACGAGATGCCTGCGCTTTATTTCCTTGCTGGCCGCCCCCCGCCCCGCGACTAGCCGCGCTAGCAACCGGGTTCGCTTCGCCGGGGCTGGGTGCAGGTCGGGCGGAAATAAAGCGCAGGCATAGGAACCGGTTGGCGTGCGCGTCGGTTGCCCTGCGGCGGAAGCCGCGAAGGGCAACACCCTGTTCAGCTCTCTACGCGGCCACCCGATTCCCGGCCGAGCCATTCCGCCCGGCCTGTGCCCAGCCCCGGCGACTCGAGAGCTCCGCACGAGAAGCGAAGCGGAGTTTACGACGGGAGGCATCGACGAGTGTCCCCTAAGTTCGGGGCGTGCACGAGTCAGCATTACTCTACGACCTGGTGGTGCTGCTGGTGTTCGCGGCAGCGGGCGCCGCCTTGTTCGAGCGGCTCGGGCTTCCTTCCATTGCCGGCTTCCTCGTCATGGGCGCGATCGCTGGCCCAGGGGGGCTGGCGCTGGCCGCGGATCCCGAGGACGTGCGGGTCATCGCCGAGTTCGGGGTGGTCTTCCTGCTGTTCGAGATCGGCCTCGAACTACCGCTCGAGCGGGTTCGGAGCCTCCTGCGTACCGGGGTGGCCGCAGGCGTGCTTCAGGTGGGGGGCACACTCCTGGTCGTCAGTTTCCTGGCCAGCTTGTTCGGCCTGCCGGCACGAACGGCTCTCGTGTTAGGCGCGCTGGTTGCGATGTCGAGCACGGCGCTGGTCATTCGCATGCTCAGCGAGCGCGGTGAGATCCATGCTCCCCATGGTCGGGTCGCGGTTTCGATTCTTCTGGTTCAGGATCTCTGCATCGTCCCGTTCTTGCTGGCGATTCCGATTCTCGCGGCGGACGGCCCGATCCGAGCGTGGCCCGTCTTCGAGGCCGTGCTCCTCGCAATGGTCGCGGTGGCGGCCTTCTACGTCGTTGCGCGTTTCGTGCTGCCTCGTCTGCTCGCCGGCGCTGCGGCGGTTCGCTCCCGGGAGGTCTTCACGCTCGTCGCGATCCTGGCGGTGATCGGTGGTGCGCTTGCGGCGGAGGGGCTTGGCCTGACCCTGGCGGTCGGCGCCTTCTTGGCTGGCCTCGTGCTCTCGAGTTCACCCTGGGGGCCGCAGCTGATTTCGGAAGTGCTGCCCGTACGTGGTCTGCTGCTCGGCGTCTTCTTCACGGCGATCGGGATGCTGCTCGATTTCGAAGTGGCGTGGACGCAGGCTCCGACCGTCTTCCTGCTGGTTGCCGCCGCCATCCTCCTGAAGGGCACGATCACGGCCATCTCTGTCAGCTCGGTCATGCGAACGGGCGCCCGAATCGGCGTGCTCGCGGGTGTGGCGTTGGCCCAGACCGGCGAGTTCTCGTTCGTTCTCGTTCAGGTGGCCAGCGAGGCCGAACTGCTGGATCCGGGGCTGACCCAGGCTTTCGTGGCAGCGTCGGTGATCAGCTTGATCGCCACGCCGCTGTTGATTCGCTCGGGAGAAAGACTCGCTACGCGAATTGCGCGAACGTCGGCACCCTCTCCCGAAGAGGTCGATACCACGGCTGAACTTCGCGACCACGCCATCATCGTGGGTTTCGGCCTGGCCGGGAGAAACGTCGGCCGGGTGCTCGAGGCCGTTGGCGTTCCGTTCGCGGCAGTGGAGGCCAACCCGGTCGCGGCCGCGGAAGCTCGCAGGGGTGGCGCGAACGTCATCTGGGGCGATGCGACGCGGATGGGCCTGCTCGAGCAGCTGAAGCTCGATCGCGCTCGCCTCCTCGTCGTCGCTGTGAATGATCCGATCGCCACACGCCAGGTCGTGAGCCGGGCTCACGAGCTCACGCCACAGGTCGTCGTCCTCGCTCGAACGCGATATCTGCTCGAAATCGACGAGCTCGAAACCGCCGGTGCGCACAAAGTGGTGGCCGAAGAACTCGAGGGAACGATCGACCTCGTGGCCAAGACCCTCTACGAACTCGAGATCCCTAGGGGATCGGTGGAACGCTTCTGCACCGAGCTTCGGACCGAAGGTTACTCCCAGCTACGCCAGCCGGCGGCCCTGGCTCTCGATCCCTGGCTGAAGGAGTTGTTGGAACAGGTATCGAGCGAATGGATCGAGCTACCGGACGGTTTCGAATTGGAGCGTTCTCTGGTCGAGCTGGATCTTCGCGCGCGAACGGGGATCAGCGTGCTGGCCGTTGATCGCGATGGAACGACGACGGCGAATCCATCTCCTGATTTCCGGCTGCGTGGGGGCGATCGTCTGCTTGCCTTTGGCAGCGGAGCGGCCCTGGCGCGTGCATGCACGATCTTCGGTGTGGAGCCCGAAGGCCCCTGAGAGATTGGTCCCAGTGGATTCGGGCGGAGTGGCCCTGTCCGCGGCGCGACGGGTCGGGCACGTTCGATGAGCACGCCGGGAGATCTTCATGAAGCTCTATTCGGGCCCGCTCAGCCTCTTCACCGCCAAGGTCCGGATCGCTCTTGCAGAGAAGGGTCTGGCCTACGAACGCATCGAGGTGGATTGGAATCCCAGGGATCGATATCTGCCGCACCATCCGGAGGTGGCGGCTCTGAACCCAAGCGGGCAGGTGCCTGTGCTCGTGGACAGCGACGTCGTGGTCTACGACTCGACACTCATCCTGGTCCATCTCGAGGAGACCCATCCCGGCACTCCGCTGCTGCCCGATGATCCTGGCGGCCGCGCCAGGGCGCGACAACTCGAAGCGTGGGCGGACGAGATCCTCTTTCCCGTGGTGTGGGACGTCATCGAAGAAGCCTTCTACCCGGCACCGCCAGAGGGCCGGGACGCCGGCCGATTGGAATCCGCACGAGCCGCGCTCGCCCACCACCACGCGATGCTCGATAAAGAGCTCACGGGCCGCACATGGTTCTGCGGCGAAACATTCAGCATCGCGGATATCGGCGTGAGGGTGTTCCTCGGGGCCGCCGCGAGCATGGGCGTACCTCCCTCGCAAGAACACGTTCATCTGGCGGCCTGGATGCAGCGCTGCGGAGAGCGTCCATCGATCCGGGATGAATTCGCGGAGATGACCGCCTTCAGCGGGGCGGCGCTGGCGGGCTGAGTCCTTCGGCGGTAGCCGGGCGGCCTTCTGCTCGGCTGAGGATCTCGCTAGCGTGTCCCTGGGGTGAGGCATCATCGGATCCTCATCCAGGAACGTAACGCTCCTCCCGCTCGTCTCGAGCTTGGTGACCCCGAGCTTGGAAGGATTTCGCCCTGCCCGAGTCTCGTCTGCCAGCCATGGCCCACTTGCCTGCCGTCGTCTGGCTGTTGCGGGGCGTATGGGTCGTGCTGCTTCTCACGCTGGTGTTTGAGGGCAACCCGTTTACCGACGGCGTTGCCGAGCGTGAGGCTGCGGGCAAGCGTGTTCGTCCGCAGGACTATGCGACCACGTACACCTGGTGGATGGCCCTGGTCAATCTGGTCGCAGTTTCTTTCGTTCTGGCGACATGGCGTCGTTGGCGGGGCCCCTCGGAGGTGTCCGAGCTGCCGGTTTACTCTCCGCCCGGCTTGCACCCTCCTCGCTGGCTCGTCGTGGGCGTGCTCCTGGCCATGGCGGGGTTGGCCTTCGCGGCGGCACCACGTCTTTCCCATTCTCTTTGGGAAGACGAGAAGTACATGGTCGTCCGTTCCATCGCGGGGCAGTACGTCCTGGAGGAGAACGGAAACCTCGAGTACCCGGGCATCGGATGGAAGGACACGTTCTTCTACTACCGCAAGCCCAACAATCATGTCCCGTACTCCGTGGTTGCACGGATCGCCCACGAGGGCTGGTCCGCCGTCGTTCGCCCCAGCGATGAAAGGGTGAACGAGGTCGTCGTGCGTCTGCCCGCATTGGTCGCCGCCCTGGCGGGCCTCGGCACACTGGCGTGGCTGCTCTGGCGAACGGGACTCCCCCTGGCAGGCCTCGCGGCGGCGTGGATTCTCGCCCTCCATCCCTGGTACCTCCGCTACGCCGCTGAAGTCCGGGGCTACGCCTTTCTGCTTGCGCTGCTTCCTGCACTCGTGATCGCCGCGCTGAGGGTGTTGGAACGCGGCAGCTGGAAGCGGTGGATGGTGTTCGGTGCGGTCGAGATGCTGCTTCTCTGGACGTATCCCGGCGCACTCTTCGTGCTCGTGGTGGTGAATCTCTTCGTCTTCGTGGAGCTGCTTCGCGCACCCAAGGAGATCCGGGCAATTCAACCAACGCGGTACCTTGCCGCCAACGCGTTGGCGGGCCTGGCGTGGTTGCAGATGAACCTGCCGAACATGATGCAGTTCCTTCCCTATTCCGATGTCTGGAAGGGCGAGGTGAACGCGCGTCTGTTGAGCGGTGTCGGCAGCTATCTCGTCACCGGCATGCCGTGGCGGAACGCTCGAGACGGGTTCGCCTCCCTGCAGGACCAGCTCGCTGGAAACCACCTGGCGACCGTTCTCATGTTGGCCGTGATGGCAGCGGCCATCCTCATCGGCGGAGTTCGCATGGCCCGGCGCGGCAGTCCGGCGGTCGCGGCGCTGGTCACGCTGGTGATCCCGGCTCCGCTCACCATCCTCCTGGCCGCGATTCGCGGCGACCATCTCTACCCCTGGTACTTGATTCATGGCCTGCCGGCGGTCGCCATGCTGATCGGGGCAGGCCTGACATTTCCGGCCGCATTCGGCCCGAAGGGGCGCAAAGCCGGCGCGGTCGTGGCCGTGGGATGGCTCATCGCCTTCGCCATGGTGACCCAGCCGATGCGTGAACTCGTGCGCACGCGTGCGCTTCAGCCCACCAAGGACATGGTTCTCGCGGTCCGTCCGAACCCGGATGTCCACGCTCCGGAGCAAGAGCAAATCTTGACGGGTGCTGTCTACGGACCGCCGTTGTTCTACGACCCTCGTTCCGTCGATCTGCCAACCGCAGAAGCCGTTCGTGAACTCATGCGCCGGGCCGATCGGGAAGGCTTGCCTCTTTTCGTGACTTTCAATCGCCCCGTGCTCTCGAGGCGACGCCGCCCGGAGGCCCGGGCGATGTTGGATCACACGGAGTGGTTCGAGCAGGTCGCGCTATTCGAGGGAGTCGAGCCCAAGTCGCAGCACGTGGCCTTCCGCTACCGGCCTGGCTCCTTCGGGCGATCCCCCGCCGTCGAATAGCACCTCCACGCCGCGGAGGGTTCCGAATCGGGCTACCCTCGCCGGCCGAGGAGGGTTCGATGGATCATTTCGAAGACAGGATTGCGGTGATCACCGGTGGCGGAACGGGGATGGGCCGCGAGCTTGCGATCCAGCTTGCCGGAGAGGGCTGCCGCGTTGCGATGTGCGATGTGGCGGAAGAAACGATGGCGCGGACGAAGGCTCTATGCGAGGAGAACGCTCCGGCGGGTACTCGTATCACGACCCATCAGGCCGATGTCTCCTGTGAAGATCAGCTGGTGGCCTTCCGGAATGCGGTCGTTTCCGAGCACGAGACGGATTGCGTCCACCTCGTCTTCAACAACGCGGGGATCGGAGGTGCAGGCAGCCTCATCCTCGCCGATCGGGAAGAGTGGGAGAAGACCTTCGACGTTTGTTGGAAGGGCGTCTACCTGGGTACTCGCACCTTCCTGCCCCTGTTGTTGGCGAGTGACGAAGGACATCTCATCAATACCAGCAGCGTGAACGGATTCTGGGCTTCTCTTGGCCCGCTCACTGCGCACACGGCCTATAGCGCAGCAAAATTCGCGGTGAAGGGGTTCACCGAGGCTCTCGTCAACGATTTCCGGCTGAATGCGCCTCACCTCAAGGTCTCGTTGGTCATGCCGGGCCATATCGGCACGTCGATCGTGATCAACTCGGGGAAGATCCTCGGTCATGATCCGAAGGAGATGTCTGACGACGACCTGCAGGAAGCGCGAGAGCAGATGGCGCGCATGGGATTCGAGGCCGCAGGCGTCACGAACGACCAGATCCGCCAGGCCCTGCAGCAGCGCGCGGAAGAGTTCCGGGACAACGCGCCCATGACCGCGGCCGAGGCGGCGCGCGTCATCCTGGACGGCGTGCGAAAGGGGCAGTGGCGCATCCTCGTGGGTGAGGATGCAGCCAATCTCGACCAGCTCGTTCGAGAGAACCCGGAAGAGGCGTACGAACCTTCCTTCATGGAGAAGTTCCTGGCGACCACGGATTGGCAAATCGGTCAGTGAGCGACCGCCCCCCGGCGATTCGCATCGAGGATCTTGCGAGCCCCGTGCTCACGCCGATGCAGCGGGCCGTGCGTGAGGGAGCCGAGAAGATCGAAGTCGTGTTTCGGCGCGAACGGGTGCTCGCCGAGGCAGAAAAGAGAACAGGCCTCTCGGATTTCGGTTCGCCGGATTTCGAGGAGCGCCTCGATCTATGGCTCGAGAGCCTGGACGCTGACGAGACCCTCAGTGGGGTGGGGCGTGTGGGCGCCTACCGGGATTGTGTTCGTTATGCGTCGGCTCGTCTGCGCATGGAGGATTTCGTCACGCGGAACCCGGATGTCCTCGATCTGGAGATCGAGCGCCCGATCATCGTGGTGGGCCTGCCGCGCTCCGGGACGACCCATCTGCTGAATCTGATCGCAGCAGATCGACGGCTGCGCTCGATGCCCTACTGGGAGAGCCTCGAGCCCGTGCCGGCGCGTGGTGAAGCCGATACGCGTCGGCAGCGGTGCATCGAGGGCCACGAGATGCAATCCCGACTCATGCCGTTGTTGAAGAACATGCACGACATGGCGCCTGATCATGTGCACGAGGAGATCGAGCTTCAAGGCCCGGATTTCTCGACCTACACGATCGAGTGGATCGCCACGATCCCGCGTTGGCGCGACTACTACTACGCTCACGATCAGAGGCCGCACTACGCCTACCTGAAGAGGGCGCTCCAGATTCTCCAGTTCCAACGGGGCCCGAACCGCTGGATCTTGAAGTCACCCCAGCATCTGGAGCAGCTCGGTCCGTTGATCGACACGTTCCCGGATGCCACCGTCGCCTTTACCCACCGGGATCCGGTCTCGGTCATCGCTTCGGCCATCACCATGATCTGCTACGGCGATCGGATTCGCTGCAAGCGTGTCGATCCCGAGGCCACAGCGGCCTATTGGATCGATCGCATCGAACATCTGCTTCGTCGATGCGTTCTGGATCGCGAGCTCGTACCCGAGAGCCAGAGCCTCGACATTCTCTTCGATGAGTTCATGCAGGACGACCTCGCGACCGTGGACCGGATCTACCAGCTTGCGGATCTGGAGAAGACGCCCGCATCCGAGGCTCAGCTGCGGGCCTATATGGAAGCGAACCCGCGCGGAAAGCACGGGAGAATCGCGTACGACTTGAAGGCAGATTTCGGTGTGGATCCGGGAGAGCTGCGAGAGCGCTTCGCGTTCTACTACGAGCGGTTCCCCGTGCGAGTGGAGGGCTGAGCGGTTGGTATCGAGTATGCGCTTCGATTTCTCTGGGGCATCGGTCCTGGTCACCGGTGGCTCGAACGGTATCGGTGCTGGTATTGCGCGGGCATTCGTGACGGCCGGCGCCGACGTCACGATCACGGGGACTCGTGACAAGGCCACGGACTACGAGCACGACCTCTCGGCGTTTCGCTATCTGCCGCTTCAGGCGACTGACTCCGAGGGGCTGGACCGGCTGGCTGAAGAGCTGCCCACCTTGGACGTGTTGGTGAACAACGCGGGTGCGAGCTTCCCGGGCGGCAGGAACGAGGCGATTCCGGACGTCTTCGAGGAGAGCGTGGCGATCAACCTCTTCGCGGCCTACCGGCTCTCGCTTGCCAGCAAGGAGAAGCTTTCGGCCAGCACTCTTGCGGGCGGCGGAAGCGTGGTGAATCTCGCTTCGATGTCCGCCTTCTTCGCTGTTCCGATGGTTCCCGGCTACGCCGCCGCGAAGGCTGGCGTGGTACAGATGACCAAGAACCTGGGCGTCGCGTGGGCGAAGGAGGGAATCCGAGTCAATGCCGTGGCTCCGGGCATCGTTCTCACGAACATGACCGAAGTGATGAAGGGGGTCGAAGCCCTTGAGAAACCCCAACTCGATCGCACGCCGCTCGGCCGCTGGGGACAGCCCGAGGATGTGGCACCGACCGTCTTGTTCCTTTGCAGCGAAGCAGCGAGCTTCGTCACCGGGCAGACATGGAATGTGGACGGAGGCTATTCGGCCTCCTGAGGCTTCTGGAGCAGCAGTCACCCCCTCAGGGAGCGCCCCGGTACCAGATCGGCGAGGTGTAGGCGCGCTCCTGGATCCACCACGGCCCTTCGATCGTCTTCGCGTCCAGACCGAGAGCCAGGGCGTCGCCGACGGAGTGGCGGGGCGTCGGGATCTCGAGCACGCGGACGTAGTAGAATGCGTTCTGGGACGGGTCGAAGTCCGGGTCTTCCCAGACCGTGGAGAGAACCGGTGCCCCGAGGTCGTTGGTGTAGGTCCCCGTCTCCGCATCCACGGTGTTGCCCACGGCGGGCACGCTGCCCGAGGCGTTCGCGACACGATCCCCGGACCAGACGAGATCGTGAACGCGCTCGTGGGTCGCGCCTGCCGAATCGATCCAGCCTTTCACCATCTGCACCCGATCCAGGTGGGCGCTCTTCGGGTCCTTCGCTGCATGGACCAGGAAGCGCGGCGCGCCACCGCCTTCGCGTGCGCGAAGATCGGCACCCATCGGGACGCCGCCGGCGTAGCCGACCTCGGCCAATTGGGGCGCCTCCGCGTCCGCCGCGCCGTAGCTCCAGCCTCCGAACACCCGCACCATGATGCGCGGGCCCGTCGTGGCATACACTTCCTTGCGTCGGAATGCCTCGAGCAGCGCGTCACGTGTGTTCTCCGGTGCCCACACCGCGGCCAGGCCCGAGGCGGACATCGTCCACCCGGTCGGGCCGCCATCGGCCCGCCAGCCCCCCTGCTTGTTCTCGGGAATCGAATCCCGAGCCATCTTCCCCCAGAAGTTCGGCTCTTCCGCGGAGGGGATACCGGTGTGCGCATCGGTCGATCCGATCAGCCCGAAGCGGTAGGGGTTGAAGCCGATCTTCTCTTCGATGGCGAGCCCCCGAAGGAGTGCGCTGCGCACGTAGTCGCCTGCGCCCGGCTCGTAGGGGGGCGGGTTCTGCTGGATGTAGTGCGTGTACGTCTCGAAATCGGCAAAGGGATCGTCCGGCGAGACACTGGGATGGGTCTCCGAATCGCCTTTGATCTGGGTCGCCTCGACGACCGGCTCCCAACGCGCGCGGGTCTGCGCATACTCAGGGCCGATCGGCTCCCCGCGCAGCGAGGTTTCGCCGAACATGTAGCCCTTGGATATATTCGAGTTGTGCGGGATCGCGACGAACTCGGCTCCGGTCTGCTTCGAGGTTTCGTCGAGCCAGGCCCAGAGATCCTCCGGGTACATGCTGTCGGCTGAACTCCAGGGCTGGTACTGGGAGGCCACGCTGGCATCGCTGCTGGTGAAGACGACCCGGTGCAGGTTCGCGCCTGCCGGGATGGAACTCCATTCCCAGCCGATCAAGGCCGTGAACCTACCGGGCTGGTTGTGGGCGTCGGCCAGTTGGATGGCTTCTTGCCAGGTCGTTCGCTGCATGATCTCGTAGTTCGGGATCGCTGCATTCGGGGGATTGGCCGCAGCGGTCTCGACGTCCTGCGTGTCCGGCAGGAGCGAGGTGAAGAACGCCCCGCCTTCGTCCTTCTCGATCGCGCCCCGGACCCGCCGCTCTCCGATCGCGGAGCGGAGTCGGTCGATCAGGCCGAGTCCCTCTCTCGGAATGCCCTTCTCCACGATGTGGCGGATCACGCCCAGATACTCCGCATGGTCGGCGATCACGAGGAAGTCGAGCGGCGTTTCGATCTGCACCCGGGCCCGGTGGAAGGGGTGGATCACCGGCAGGCCCTTGGCGTAGCGATAGGCCGTGGCCGGATCCGCGGTCATGTTGCGATTCAGGAACGCGTCGAAGGAGTTGTTCGTGTGGAGATGGGTATCGCCCCAGAAGAGCTGATTCTGCTGGGAAGCAGCCGGGTCCGGCTCTGCCAGTAGCGGTGTGGCGAGCAGGCTGATGATGAAGACGCTGACCCAGAGACGCATGATTCTTCCCCCCGGCATGAATGCGGACATCGCATCGTACGCCGTTCTCCGGGGCACTTCACTCCGCGACGAACTAGTCCCTTGTATCGACCAAAGGCGGAAGTGTTGTCATGCTAAGCACTGCGTCCCCCGCAGCCAATCGGTTCTCGCCGTGTCGCGGGCCGATTCATGGGGCCCGTATGTCGAAGAAGCGGTATCGGATTGACTTGACGG
>JAAETT010000048.1 GCA_024228115.1 bacterium | reverse complement strand
TCCGGTCGAGCCGGGAGGGCGTTCGCCCTGGGTCAAGGACCTTTCGACCCGGAAGATCTGAATCGGAATCCGGAACGGCGGGCTGCGTCGCCCCCCGGCCAAATGATCAGATTTCTACGCTTCTGAGTGAGCGTCTACAGCGAAGGGGCCGCTCGAGCCCAGGGCTGTCGCGCACCACGCGGTCCGTTCGACCTTATGTCCCGGGATTTTCTCGGGGTCTTGAGGCATGAGGAGGCTCGGAGGAGCAACTCGAGGCAGAAACCCGGGCCGTAAGGTCCACTATGTCCCGGGTTTGTCGGCGACCGTGCCGCGCAGGCTGTCTGGCGTGGGACGGCGGCAGAAGGGCGGACTTCACTCTCCTATGGGTCGAGCCTGACCAAGCGCCGCCAATCAATGAAGGGGCCGACGTTCTCGAGAACATCGAGGCGAACTTCCCGGCGTCGGAGAGCGTGCACCTCCCGCGGAAGTCGACCAAGTGCCTCGGAGAGTTGAGCCTGGATGGTCTCCGATGCATCCGAGGGCGCGAAGTACAACTCAAGCACCTTGTCCCAGTGGAACAGCTGCTTCCTTCGAAGGAGTCGACGCCTAGTTGGAGAGGTCTCCGGGAAGGCGAGGGCGGCGTGAAGATGGCCTCGACGGAAGAGCTCGCCCTTGACTTGCCCTTTTCCAGCGTAGAGCCCAACCCAACCGAAGATGCGGTTGTAGTCCCAGGGAAACGCGGTGTCTGCTGAAAAACGGTCAGCAGCTTCGCTCTCCAGCTGACCGACGAACTCGTCCTTCTGCCTCTGTTGGTCTCGGTAGTGAACCGCCTCGGAGCGGTCGTACACTGGAATCTCAAGGAAGAAGCGGCCAGGTGTGGGGATGTCCCAGAACCGGTTGATTTTCTGAGAGTTTGAGAGCGGCGGCTCCTTCACCCTCCGTGTATTACGGAGGGGGTCACTACACCAAGAAGGAACCGCCACCATGACCAAGCATGCCAAGAAGTCCGATCATCTC
>JAAETT010000047.1 GCA_024228115.1 bacterium | reverse complement strand
TTAGTTTGTGGAGACTGGATTCTTCGAGGCCTATCGACTCCATCACGTTTTCGGCCCGTCCGGGTGCTGCTTCGAGGGTTGGATGTTGCCCGATCGTGCGGTCGAGCCTTGCGCGCGCCGGGTGGTTTGCGAGTCTCGCTCGACCGCCAGGATGTCGCGTGTTTCCGCCGAGGGAGTCGGAATGGAATCTCCGCGAGATCCGCTCGAACAGTCACCGAAACAACAGCTCGCTGATGAGGCACCGAAGGCTCGATGCACCGTCAGTTTCGACGGCCGGGTTGCGCTTTCCGTCTCCGAGGCGGCAGCGGCACTCGGTGTTTCGGAGCGACATCTCCGCTCGTTCCTGCCCGAAATCCCGCGGGTTCATTTGGGTTCGCGGGTCATCATCCCGCTGGATTCCCTGCGCGAATGGCTCCGGGAGAGAGCGGCGCAGGAGAAGGCGCAGGACCGGAAGCTGATGGACGAGCTGATCCGCGGACTGGGAGGCAGGCCGTGACGGGATCTGACGCTACGCTTCCCCATCGTCCGCAGCCGAAGTCCGCTTCTTCCGTTGCGAATTCCGAGGAGCCGTCGTGAGCGCGAAGGTCCGCCGTATCCAGAACGCCTGGTGGGTCGTGATCCATCACGACGGAAATCGCCGCAAGAAACGCATCGGGCCGACCCAGCAGGACCGGCGTCAGGCACAGAAGATCGCGGAGCTGGTGAACGCCCGGCTGGTCCTCGGGATGGGCGCGTTTCCGCAGGAGAAGCGCGAGGCGCTGGCGTTCGATGCCTACTCCCGGCGCTGGCTCCGGAGCGAGGTTCTGCTTCCGCAGTCGAGGGGGCTTGAGAGCGCGCTTTCCGACGCGACTGGTGAACTCCATGAGCGTCACCTTCGCAGGTATCTAGTGCCTCATTTTGCCGACCGAGATCTCAGCGAGATTGGGGTCGCCGAGGTTCAGGCATTCTACGACCGCTGCCTCGAGACGGGGTGCCCACCTAGCGAGCGCTCGGTAGAGATGGTGATCACGACGTTGCGCCGCATTCTGGCCTTCGCGGAGGCGCGAGGGGAGATTGGTCGGAACCCGGTCGAGGTGTGGAAGAGGAGTCGCGGGCGGCGCCGGAGGGGCGCCGGCACGCGCAAGCCCAACGTGCTCTCGTCACGCGAGTTGGAAGCGCTACTGGAGGCCGCAGAGACGAGGTTCCCCGACACGTTCCCGCTCATCTTGTTCCTGGCTGACACGGGAGCACGTCTCGGTGAGGCGCTGGCACTGCAATGGACGGATGTTGATCTCGCGGCAGGCCGTGCGCGGATCTGCAGGAGCTTCTCCAGCGGCAAGCGGCTCGAAGCCACGAAGACCGGAAGGGAGAGAAGCGTCGAGCTTTCTTCCCGCCTTCGCGACACGTTGGAGGCGGGCCGGCCGACGATCGTGGTGGGCGATGCGCTGTGTTTCCCAAACGAGCGTGGCGACCTGGTCGATCCCCACAACTTCCGCAATCGCGTCTTCAGGCCGCTTGTGGCGCTCGTGGCGGGGCACGCGCGGAGGTTCACTCCGCACGGGCTGCGGCACACCTTCGCGAGTCTTCACATGGCGCGCGGGACGCCGTTGCTCTGGATCCAGCAGCAGGGCGGGTGGGCCAGTGCGAAGGTGCTGCTCGATACCTACGGCCACTTCCTCGCCGCAGATTCGAGCGGGCATGCGGATGCGCTTTCATCCGGCCCCCGACGGCCGTATACGGCCCTGGGCTTCGGGGACGCGCCCGGACAGAGTCGTCATCGCCCGGTTCGCATCGCGAAAAGGCGAGCGCGAACAGCACGTTCACCCCGCTCCACCTCCTGGGCGCGCCCCGGCTCGAACGGGGGACCCCCTGCTTGTAAGGCAGGTGCTCTAGCCAACTGAGCTACGCGCCCGGGACGGTCAGGATAGGGAAGGGCTGTGGTTTCACGAGGGGAGGGTGGTGGAGGTCTTGGCGTGGGGGCGCGCCCAGCGGCCGGTGGCGAGCCAGGCGATCATCAACAGGGCGTTCACCAGGCCGTAGGCCAGGCTGGCGATCCACATTCCGGTGGCGCCGTACCCGGCGCTCTGGGTGAGGAAGAGCGCCAGGGGAATGGCCAGGCCTCCCGCAACGCTGATCGAGATGAGCATTGGCGTGCGCATGTCGCCGGCGGCCTGGAGGGCCCGGAAGGAGGCGAAGTAGAGGCCGTAGAAGGACAGCACGATCGAAGAATAGACGAGGAATTCAGCCGCAATTCTGGCGACTTCCGGGTCTTTCGTGAAGAAGCTCACGAGGGTATGGCGGAGCAGGAAGATGGCCAGGGCGATGGGCCACATGGCCGCCAGCTCGACGGCGAAGGAGATGCGGATGGCATGCCAGGCCCGGTCGAGGGAGCCCGCGCCGAGGTTCTGGCCGACCATCGTTGCGCAGGCGTTGGCGATCGGGAACGCGATCATGATGGGCACCATTTCGATGCGCAGGCCGATCGTGTACGCGGCTTGCACCTCGCCGCCCAGCCGGCCCGCCAGGAACATGAAGAAGACGACGAGCGTGCTGCGGGCGAGCATGTGCAGGGCCGGCTGCCAGGAGGATTGCAGCAGGATCGCGATCGTCCCGGGATCGGGCCGCAGGTGGTGTAGGCGTAGGTGCACGCGGGAGCGGCCGCGGAAGAGGGCGGAGAGCAGCACGAGGCTGCCGGCGATTCCCCCGAGCCCGGTTCCGAGGGCGATGCCGACGATTCCCAGGGCGGGTGCCCCCAGGTGGCCGAAACCGAAGCACCACTCGCCTAGCAAGGCGAGTGGTGTCTGTACGAAGCTGGCGATCATTGGCGTCGTCGTGTCGCCGGCGCCCCCGAGCACAGCAGCCCCGAGCTGGGCGAAGATCGCGGTGGCCAGAAAAGGAAAGGCGATTCGTACGTAGGCTGTGCCGAGCTCGATGACCTCGGGGTCGACGGCGATCAGGCTGACCAGGGCTCGCCCCGCGAACAATCCGAGGGATGTCACGATCAACCAGATCAGGATGCCAAGCAGGAGGGTCTGGCCCGCGAAGTGCTCCGCGCGATCGACTTTGCCTTCGCCTACCGAGCGTGCGACGAACATCTGGGTGGCGGTCATCAAACCCAGGATCAGGAGGAAGATGATCTGGCGCAGGGTCTGGTTGGTGGCGCCGGCCGCAGCCAATGCCTCCGGGCCCAGCTGGCCGAGGAAGTAGAGATCGACCATCTGGAAGAGACCCATCGCGCCGACAGACGTCACGATGGAGGGCAGGGCGAGCGTGAGGATCCCCTTCAGCAGGCTCCCCTGGGTGTGGTCGTGATCGCGCCAGCGACTCAGAGGAACTCGATCACGGCTCCTGCGACGGCTTCGCGCTGGGCCTTGCTGAGCTCGGGGAAGACGGGGAGCGCGACGGTTTCCCTGGCGGCTCGCTCGGCATTCGGAAGATCGCCAGGTTGGCCTCCGAGATCCTTGAAGCACGCCTGGAGATGCAGAGGGATGGGGTAGTAGATCTCGCTGCCGATCTCCCGGGCGGTGAGATGCTCTCGCAGCGCATCGCGGCGATCGGCGGGCACGCGCACGACGTATTGGTTGAAGATGTGGCGGGAAGGCTCGGCGTTGCGCGCGGGGAAGCGCAACGACAGGTCGGAATCTTCGTCGAGCGAAACCCGGGAATCGAGGGCGCCGGCCGCGCGGAAGAGGTCGTCGTAGTGGTTCGCGTTCTGGAGGCGTCGCTCGTGCCAGCCCTCGAGGTAGCGGAGCTTCACGCGCAGGATGGCCGCCTGCAGGGCATCGAGCCGCGAGTTCATCCCGACCATCTCGTGGTAGTACTTGGGCTCGCCGCCATGAAGGCGAAGCAGCCTGGCACGCTTGGCCAGCTCGTCGCTCTGGGTCGTGACCATTCCGCCGTCCCCGTAGGCGCCGAGGTTCTTGCTGGGGAAGAAGCTGAAGCAGACCTGCTCGGAAGCGGAGCCGACCCGCCGCCCATCCGCATCCCGGCTGCCGATGGCCTGGGCGGCGTCTTCGATGACAGCGATGCCCAGCTCGGCGGCCAGCTCGTGTGTACCCCGGAGGTCCGCAGCCTGCCCGTAGAGATCGACCGGCAGGATGGCCTTCAGATCGGTTCGGCCGGCCGCTACGCGACGGGCCGATTCCAGACACAGGTTGTAGGTGTCGGGCTCGATGTCGACGAAGACGGGCCGCGCGCCCAGCCGCGAGACCGAGCCTGCGGTCGCGAAGAAGGTGTAGGTGGGGCAGAGCACGGCGTCGCCCGGGCCGATGCCGCGGGCCCAGAGCGCGAGCAGCAAGGCGTCGGAGCCGGAGGAACAACCGATCGCATGACGCGCACCGGTGTAGGCCGCGATCTCCTGCTCCAATGCCGAGACCTCGTCGCCCATGACGAAGCGTTGTTCCTGGACAACCTGCCGGATGGCCTCATCGACCTCCGTGGCGATCTCCGCGTATTGGGCACGCAGGTCGAGAAGCGGGACAGCCATGAACGTCGGATCGCCCATGGCCGGCGTCTTGTCAAGCTGGGGGCTGGGGTAGGCTCCGCCCATGAAAGCTCTTCGCATCCTCTTCATCATCGGCGTCGTGCTCCTGGGTCTCGGCTGGCTGGGACGCAGTTGGCTCCTCGGCGCCGAAGCGATCCCCGAGACCTCGAGCTACGAACTCGATCTGGCCCAGGTCCGGCAGGTGGCGGCGGAACTACCCGGCCAGAAGCCGCTGCGCGTGAACGAAGAGCTGATCGCCGAGGCATCCATGCCGCGAGCCGCGGTCTTCGCCGGCGAGAGCTTCGATCCCCACCCGATGGTGCATCGTGCGTTCCAGGTGGTCTGGGAGGATCGCACCGTTGCGATCGACGCCGGGATGGGTGAGGCGATGGTGGAGGAGATGGCTGCGGCCAGTGGCGGCGAAGCCAGCTTCCATGCCGATGCCTACGACCGTATGCAAGCAGGTCTGGGACGAGCCGAATCGATCGTCTTCACCCACGAGCACCAGGACCACATCGATGGCGTTGCCAAAGGCGATGCCTCCGTGCTCGCAAGCCGGGTCCGCTTCAACGCGGCCCAGCTTGGCAATGTCGAGGCGCTCGATCTCGTCGGAATGCCCGATGCGGTCCGCACCCAGGGCCGGCCCCTCGCGGAGCGCCGCTATGCGCCGATCGCCCCCGGCGTGGTTGCGATCGAGGCTGCAGGGCACACTCCCGGCAATCAGATGATCTATGTGGGATTGCGCGATGGTCGGGAGCTGCTCTTCGTCGGCGATACGGCCTGGCATATGCGGCAGATCCGCGAGCTCATCTATCGGCCGCGTCTGGTCACGGATTTCATCCTGGGCGAGGACCGGGCCGCAACCATGGCGGAGATCCGCGTCTTGCACGAGCTCGACAAGAGCAGCGACGTGAGGCTCGTCGTCTCCCATGATGCGGACCAGCGCGAGCGGTTGCTGGCGGAAGGGTGGCTCGGTCCGCGATTCGAGTGAAGGGCCAGGCCGGTACCCGTTCGAGCCTGCTCTTCCGGGTGGCCTGCCGGTGGTCTGCAGGTGCACGCTCGGTACCCTCCGCGGCCAGCCCTGGAGGCTCGCGCCTTGGTCTTCTCCTCGATTCCGTTCCTGTTCTTCCTGTTTCCGCTCTTCCTCCTCCTGTATCTGGTGTTGCCGTGGAAGAACCTCTGCATTCTCGCATTCAGTCTGGTCTTCTACGCGTGGGGTGAGGGGATCTTCGTTCTGCTGTTGTTGGCGACCACCTTCGTCAACTTCGGGATCGGGAAGGCCATCGCTGGAGGAAGCGCACGCTGGGCTCTTCCGCTCGGCGTTGCCATCAATCTCGGGATCCTGGCGTACTTCAAATACGCTGCATTCCTGATCGATGAGGTCCTGGCCCTCGACGTCTTCGGTTCCGGTGGCCCGCATCTACCCCTGGGCATTTCGTTCTTCATCTTCCAGTCCATCACCTACCTCGTAGATCTGCAGCGGCGTGAGGCGAGGCCCGCAAGGAGCTTCTCGGATCTGGCGCTCTACATCGCGATGTTCCCGCAGTTGATCGCGGGGCCGATCGTGCGATACGCAACGGTGGCCGAGGCGATCGCAGATCGACAGATCGACGGAAAGGATGTGCGCCGGGGCGCCTCGTACTTCGTCGTCGGCCTCGCATGCAAGACCTTGATCGCCGACAACGCGGCAAAGGTCGCCGACGCGGCCTTTGCGGTGGACCTGTCGACCGTCGATGCCATGACGGCCTGGCTCGGCAGCCTGACCTACACGCTGCAGATCTACTTTGATTTCGCGGGCTACTCGTTGATGGCGATTGGCCTCGGGCGAATCATGGGGTTCCGATTTCCCCAGAACTTCGACCATCCCTACGTGTCGCGTTCGATCACGGAATTCTGGCGACGATGGCATATCTCCCTCTCGACCTGGTTCCGCGACTACCTCTACATACCGCTCGGTGGAAATCGGATGGGCCCGGCGCGGACCTACCTCCATCTCTTCATCGTGTTCCTGCTATGCGGGCTCTGGCACGGTGCAGCCTGGACCTTCGTGGCCTGGGGAATGTTCCATGGCCTCCTGCTGGTGGTCGAGCGCGTCGGCATGGGACGTGTTCTCGGGAGCGCCCCGAGGTGGCTCGCTCATGCCTACACCCTGACGTGCGTGGTGGTCGGTTGGGTGCTGTTCCGATCCGAGACGTTCGCCCAGGCCGGTATGTTCCTGCGGGCGATGGTCGGGCTCGGGCCCGAAAGCCAGCGTCATTTCAGCGAACTCGTGAGCCACGAAAGCCTTTCTTTCGCGTGCCTCGGCGTCTTGTTCAGCATGCCCGTAGGCCGCTGGCTTCGCGAGCGCTACGGCCCCTCGATGCCCGCCTCGGCGATCGGGCCGGCCCGGTTCGCCGCGATCTGTTGCCTGTTCGTGCTGTGTTCGATCTACATCCTGGCGGGGACCTACAGTCCCTTCATCTACTTCAGGTTCTGAGGTTTCCTGGAATGGGTTCATCCACGAATGGCCGAGGGCCGCGCGAAGTCCGACTCTCCAGAGCTGCACGGGCGGGGTTGATGGGGATGGTGGCCGTGCTCTCGATGCCCGTGATCACCGCACCCTTCAGCGACGGCGAGGAGCGAGCCCGCATGGAGAAGCGAGAGCTCGCGGCCTTTCCTGTCTGGCGCGGCCCGTTGGAAGCGCCGAACTATTTTGCTGCCGTTGGAGACTACCTGGATGACCACGTTGGCTTTGCGTTCGCTGCCAACCGGCTCCTGAGACAGGTCATGTTCTACGGCTTCGGCGATGATCCGGTAGACGACGTCCGGGCGGGGACCCAGGGTTTCGTGTATCTCAACGACGGGATCGAAGCGCTGTGCGCCCCGGAGACGGAAGACGCTCGTAGCGATGAACTGGCCGGGAAGATCGATCGGGTATTCGGCTGGCTGGAGGCGCGAGGCTATCGGGTGAGCCTCGGGGTGGCGGTCACGAAACCCGGCCTCTACCCGGAGCATCTACCCCAGAAGGTGTCGGCGGGAACCCGAGCCGCTTGTGAGGCCTACGCGGCGAGCCCGATCAGGCCGCGCCTCGAGGCTGGGATCGAGCCGTCCAGCGGCCGGGTCTTCCACTATCCGTTCGCCGAATTCATGCAGCGTCGGAACGAACGGGCCTTCTTCCCCAAGGAGAATTTCCACTGGAATGGGATGAGCACGCATGTCTTTGCCAGGGGACTGCTCGAGAAGATGGGCGTTCCCGTGAGCGCGGAGTTCGGCGCCGGCGCCCAGCGGATCGAGGCCCGGGCGGATCTGGTCATGATGGGATTCTTTCGTCGCATCGAAGTCTGGGATTTTCCCTATGCCGCCCAGGGGCTCGACTACCATCCTCGCAATCCCGAGGTGGTGCGGGAATACTACGAGCGGGCACGCGGCTTTTCGACCTGGAACTCGACCGATCCGCTGAGCGACCGGAGTGCGCTTCTGCTCACCGATTCGTTCGGCAAGCCTCTCGCCCGACACCTGGCACCGGGGTTCAAGAAACTCGTGCACGTGAACCTCAACCACCTCCAGCCCCGGGAATGGAAAGGATTCTTCACTTCCTTCCTCGACCAACTGGAGTTCAGCGACGTGATCTTCCTGAGCCACGATAGTGGCCTCGCGACGACACGGATGTTCGACGGCATCGCATCGATCGAAGTGGAGGATCAGGGGGCGGCTTCGAACACGCCCCAGGGTGGTCTGTGATCCAGGGGCGGGTCGGGCTTTCCAGCACCGTTCAGGCTAGGCCTCGAGCAGCGCAGCATGTGGCGTGTTCTCGAGTGCCGAGGCCACCTCATCGTAATTGGCGAGTGCTTCGCGCAGCGTGTTCGGGGTGAGTTTGCGCAGGGCGAGTTCGACGGGCCGGGGTTCGACGCCGAGGAAACCGAAGCAGCGATCGAAGAGGGCCTGGGGTTCGTCGAGAAGTTCTTCGTAGGTGATTTCGAGGTGGTGCAGCGCTGCGATCCGCGCCCGGTGGGCTTCTACCCGCGAGGTGATCCGGTCGAGGCTCGAGCCGAGGGAGGCCACGTCGAGGCTGACGGGCTGCGGCTCGTGCTGTTCCCCGGGTGTCAGGTGTCGCATTCCTGTCGCTTCGGCGGCCGCCTTCGAAATCAGGATCTTGAGGGCGTTGCGCCGCACGAGGTGGAGCACCCGGGCCTCGTGCGTCTCGATCCAGCGCCAGATCTCCGGCTGGAGCTGGCTGTACATCAGCTTGAAGCCGATCGCCGTGGTCTCGGGCCGATCGGCGTAGAACTGGTCCAGGTAGCGCCGCACGCTCCAGGCGGGTGAGAGCCGGGCGAGGAGCCGCTGGCCGGGGCGGCCGAGGGCAGCGGCATACGATTCCGGATGCTCCATCCGCTTCATGAACATCTCGCCGCGGGCATACACGGAGGAATGGGTGTCGAGCGTGCGCCAGACGACGCTGGAACCGGTGCGTTGGGTGGCGAGCAGGACGAAGGGGTGGCTCATGAGCGTGCTCTTCTACTCAAGCTCCGCGTACGAGGGCGCGTACGTGCTCACATACGTATGTGACCTGCTCACGGGTCAGGTTCAGCGCGCTTGGCAGGTTGATCCCATACGGCGCCACGGAATACGCGACCTGGTTTCGCTCGGCTGCGGCCTTGGCCTGCGGGGTGCCCTGATACGCGGGAATCGAACTCAGCGGATGGAAGAACGGACGCGAGTCGATGCCGCGCTCGCGCAAGAGCTCGATGGCCTTGCGCTTGTCGAGGCCGAGTTCGGGGCGCCATACCGCAGTGATCATCCAGTAGCTGCTCTCCACACCCGGAAGGTCTGCGTTGAGGGTGAGTCCGGTCTCGGCACCCAACTCTTCGCGATACCACGAGAAGATCATTCGCTTGCGTTCGATGATCTCGCCGATGCGTTCGAGTTGAGCGTTTCCAAGCGCCGCCTGCAGGCTCGACATCTTGTACTTGTAGGCGACTTCCTGGTTGTAGAAGAACCGGTCTCCCGGGTCTCGTCCGTGATCGCATAACACTCTGCAGCGGGCGTGGATTTCGCTGGAGTCCGTGACCAGCATTCCGCCCTCACCGGTCGTGAGCGTCTTCGAGCCATGAAAGCTGAACGTGCTCACGGAGCCGAAGGATCCAGCCATTCGCCCTCCGTAGGTAGCGCCGACGGATTCGGCTGCATCTTCGATGACGGCGATGCCGTGGCGCTCGGCGACCGCCAGCACCGCATCCCAGTCGGGCATGTTTCCGTAGAGGTCCACGACGATCACGGCTTTCGTTCTGGGCGTGACACACGCCTCAAGCGACGTGGCGGAAAGGCACCATGAGTCTCGTTCAATGTCCGCGAAGACGGGCGTGGCTCCCACATATTGGATCGGAGCGGACGATGCGATCCAATTCACGTCTGCAAGCACGACTTCGTCGCCAGGAGCGATCCCGTGAGCAAGCAGCGCGAGATGAAGCGCCGAGGTGCAAGACGGCAGGCTCAAGGCGTAGCGGCGATCCACGTAGCTCGCGAATGCGCTCTCGAAGCGTTGGTTGTAGGTGTTCGCTTCGCCGTACCACGCGTTCGTGGCTGCGTCGGTGACGGCCTCGATTTCTCTCTGCGTGATCCAGGGCCCGGCGACGGGAATCAGATCCAACTCAGGCCTCCGAGCCGCGAAATGGAACAAGCGGGCGCCGCGCTTTCGCACACGTAGTCTACCGGGATGCAGGAGGGTGCAGATTTCGGGTTGCCGACTCCACGGAAACCCGGCACTGCGGCGCCTCAGTCTACAGACTCGGCCAGTTCCCTCCAGCGGTCGGGGGTAGCGGAACTGCGCAGTCCCGGGGTGGCCTCGTCCGTGCAGGCATCGTCGTGTCAGGCGAGTGCGAGGGAAAGTGAAGCGTTGGCAGGGCGGATTGATAGGCTCCAGCACCTCCTACTGGAGGCCGAACGCCATGACCGATCCCGATGCCGAATCCACGACTGGCGCGTCGGACTCCACGGAGTCCGAGCCGGCTCGCGTGGCTGCCGAGACGCGCATCACGGTCCAGGATTTCGAGGGGCAATCCCTGGGATGGCTCCGCCCTGTGACCGGCGAGGATCTAGAGGCCTCTGACCTGCTCGATACCCTCTGCGCCTGGCGAAATGCCTACCGCGAATTCTTCGTGGATCAGTCGGTTTCCTCGGTCGCCAGCACCCGGGGTTGGCTGGAGACCGTTTTGGCAAGGCCAGATCGGGTCATGTTCCTCGTCTACGACGCCTCGGAGCAACTGGTCGGGCAGTACGGCCTGTGCGAAATCACGGCCGAGTCCGCCGAACTCGATAACGGAATCCTGGGGATCACCGGCGGCCCACCGAGCTTCTTCTTCCACGTCGAGCGTGCGGTACTGGGGTTCTGCTTCGGTGAGCTTGGTCTAGCGGTTGCGCGGGCCCGGGTCCTGGCCGAGAACGTGGGAGCCCGCTGGCTCCATCGCCGGATCGGCATGCGAGAAATCGAGCGCTACGCGGTGCCTTCTGGTCCCGCTGGGAGTCCAGAGGCCCGTGAGGTGATCGTACTGGAGATATCGCCCAGCGACAGAAATGTGTAGAGTTCCTGCCGATTCTCAACCCGACCGATGAGGGAGGTAGGGCCGTGGGCGAGAACGAGCGCTTCCGTGACGAGGTCCGTCGCAACATCGCGGCCCTCGGGGAGCACCCTGAGCTTCGGGAGGAGATCCTGGAGTGGGCAATCAAGGCCGCGCCCTTCGGATACGTCTACAACTTCACATGGATGGGCCGGCCCATCATCCAATACCCGCAGGACGTCATGGCGATGCAAGAGATCGCCTGGAAGGTCCAGCCCGACTTGATCATCGAGACCGGGGTTGCCCGGGGCGGTTCGATTCTCTTCTACGCCTCCCTCCTGGAGCTCATGGGTGGGGACGGGCGAGTCCTGGGAATCGACATCGACATCCGTGGCCACAACCGTGCCGAGATGGAGCAGAACCGTTTCTTCCACCGGGTCGACTTGGTCGAAGGCTCGTCGGTTTCGGCTGAGGTCCTGGCGCAGGTGAGGGAGCTGGCCGTCGGCAAGGAGCGGATCCTCGTCTGCCTGGATTCCAACCACACCCACGAGCATGTCATGAAGGAGCTCGAACTCTACGCGCCATTCGTTACCCCGGGGAGCTACATGGTGGTCTGCGATACCGTGGTCGAGGACATGCCGGCGCACCTCAGCGAGGGGAAGCCCTGGGGGCCCGGCGACAGCCCGAAGACAGCCGTCCACGAATTCCTGGCGACGACGGATCGGTTCGAGATCGATGCCGCCATCGTCGACAAGATCCAGCTCACGGTGGCTCCCGACGGCTACCTACGGTGCATCAAATAGGGCGTCGTCGCGACGCTGTGGAACTACGGGAGAGCGATATGGACGAGATACTGGAGGGGGTCCGCAAGGCCTTTGCCGACGCCTTCGAGACCCCGCCCGAGAAGGTCACCCTCGAGGCCGAGCCGGATGATATCGAGGGCTGGGATTCCCTCGGTCATGTCGAACTCGTCGGCAAGCTCGAAGAAGTCTTCGGCGTCAGCTTCGAGGTCGACGACATCATGGAGATGGAGACCGTCGCGGCCATCCAGCGGATCGTTGGGACCTACAAGAAGTGAGCGCTGCTGGCCCTGCCGGGAATTTCGCGGGAACCCTCATCGAGGGCCTCGGTACCGGCGTTGTCCTGGTCGACGCCCGACGTAACCAGAGCCTCACCGGTTCCGAGCTCGGCGCCGCGGTACAGGCACGGGCCGCGCGGATGCAGGCCGCTGGCGTGGCCCCTGGCGACCGGGTCCTGCTGCTGGCGGACCTGGACGTCGATACCGCGGTCACCTACATGGCGACGATCTATCGCGGCGCCGTGGTGGTTCCCGTCGAGCGGGTCGAGCTCAAGCGCCGGCGGGAAGCGCTGGTCGCCAAGGCCCGTCCCGCGGCGTATTGGTGCTCGCGGGAGAAGGATCTGGACCTCGGCCCCGAAGGTTGCCCCGCGACGGCCGCGGCCCTGGAGCCTCACGGCGAGGTCTGCGTCGCCCCTGGGCCCGCGACGGCCCCCGCTGCTTTGATGATGACCTCCGGCTCCACCGGCGAACCAGAGTTCGTGGTGGTGAGTCATGACAACCTGCTCGCCAACACCCGGGGCATCGTGGCGACCCAGGGCCTGGTCCCAGAAGACCGAGCCATGCTCGTTCTTCCGTTGAGCTACTGCTTCGGGGCCAGCGTCTTCCACTCCCACCTGATGGCCGGAGGCGCGGTCGTCCTGGACGATCGGTTCATGTTCCCCGACAAGGTCCTCGACGCGATCGGCACGCATGGCTGCACCTCCTTCGCCGGCGTCCCGACCGCGTATCGCTTCCTGGAAGATCGGTCTGGCCTCTTCTCCCGGTCGCTTCCGTCCATGCGCCGGTTCCTGCAGGCCGGGGGGCCTCTGGGCTTCGACGTGGTCGAGCGATACCGCGTGGCCTTTCCACAGGCCGCGTTCTACGTGATGTACGGCCAGACGGAGGCCACTGCTCGGATTACCTCGCTGCGGATCGAAGATGACGAATACCCGGCGGGCTACGTCGGGGAGCTTCTCCCGGGTCTCGAGGCGCGGGTGGTTGGCGAGGACGGCGCCGATGTCGGCCCGGGTGAGCTCGGAGAGCTCTGCGTACGAGGCGGATCGATCACTTCAGGTTATTGGGAGAATCCCGCCAAGACCGCAGAGCGTTTCTCCGGGGGTTGGCTGCACACCGGTGACCTCGTGGTGCAAGACTCTGGCGGCGGCATCGCGATCCGCGGGCGCAAGGGCGGCTTCCTGAAGTTTCGGGGGCGCCGGGTTGGCCTCGTCCAACTCGAGGACTTCGCCCGACAGGACCCAGGTATCCGCGACTGTGCCGTCGCTGGCGTTGCCGACCCGGAGACGGGGGAGGCCGCCGGCTTCTTGATCGTCCCCGAAGGCGACGAGGATGTTCTAGAGCTCGAACAGCGACTCCGCGGTGCGTTTCCGGCCGAGTGGCGGCTGGCGGGAATCCATGTGGTTCCGGAGATCCCCCGAACGGGCAGTGGGAAACCGGCCCGGAATGAGGTCCGGAAGGCTGTGGAGGCGGCCCTGTGCCCGAGCTGAGCGAGCGAATCAAGGAACTTCTGGCCCGGCCTGTCTATGGATCCGAGCCCGCGGAGAAGGCCGCCCACCTCTTCCCGGTCCTCCGAGACCTGATCCGTGAGGGCGCAGCTTCCCACCCGGGCCTGGCGAACTACTATGCGCACGAGCCGCGGAAGCCCGAACAGGCCGCGACCATCGCCGACCTTCCCTTCCTCCCGGTGGCAGCATTCAAACAGGACCCACCGCTCGCCTTCGTCGAACCTGAGCGGTTCGTCCGGGTCCTGCAATCGAGTGCGACCACGGGCCAGGTGCCCAGTAGCATCGCCCTCGATCGCGAGACCTCCAAGCGGATGAGCAAGGGGGTGGCGGCGATCACCGCCGACTTCATCGGCAAGGAGCGCCGCCCCTACCTGGTAGCCGACGTCGCCGGAGCGAACGCCGCCCGGCTGGGGGCTCGGGGCGCCGCCATTCAGGGTCTCATGCCCTTCGCCTCGGAATCCACCTACTGCATGACCTCTGACGATGCCGGGGGGCTCTCGCTGGATCTCGACACCATCCAGGCTTTCGCCGACGCCCACCGAGGTAGGCCGGTACTGGTCTACGGCTTCACATACATCCTCTGGTTGCACCTCGTGGAACCCCTGCGGAAGGCAGGAGTCCGGTTGGACCTCCCGGACGTTCACGTCTTGCACAGCGGAGGCTGGAAGAAGTTGCAAGAGCGTTCTGTGGACAAGGCGACCCTGACCTCGGGTGTGGCCGAGGTCTTCGGGTGCACCCCGGACCGGGTGATCGATTTCTACGGCATGGTCGAGAACGTCGGGGTCATCTACCCGGACTGCCGCGCGGGCCACAAGCACGCCCCGGCGTTCGCCGAGGTCTTGATCCGAGATCCGTTGACCCTCGAGCCTTCCGCGCCGGGGGAGGACGGGCTGCTCCAGGTCTGTAGCGCGTTACCGACGAGCTTCCCCGGTCATGCGTTGCTCACGGAGGATTTGGGCCGCGTCGTAGAGCCCGATGGCTGCGAATGCGGTCGGCGGGGCCCGGCCTTCCGCTTCATTGGACGGGCGCCGGAATCCGAAGTCCGCGGCTGTGGCAATGTCTATGCCTCCCGGCGGGCGATCACCTCGTGAAGCGAATCCACGCCATCGAAGAGCCCGCCGCCTTCGAGGCGCTCCGGGCGGCCCAAACCCACGCCGCGTTGGATGTCCCTGAATTTCAGGGCACCCTCGATTTCCTCGCTGCCTGGTCTGCCGCCATGGCCGAGGCCGACCTGGGAGACGTCCTGGGTTTGCCATTCCTCCGCCTCTGGCTGCGGGAGCAGACCTTGCTCGGCGTCATTCGGCGAGAGTTTGGCGAGAACGGCCCTGCGGTATTCCGCGGTGAGCTCGACAAGCACGGCCGGTTCGTGCGGCCCGTCGGCACGGTCTTCCACTGGACCGCCGGGAACGTCGGGGTCCAGCCTTTCCTCTCACTGACGGCGGGGATGCTCGCGGGCAATCACGGGCTCGTCCGAGTTCCCGACAAACTCGTCGCCGATACCGAGCGCCTGCTCGAGTGCGCCGCCGCGTGTCCGGGGGGCGAGGACTTCCTGGCGCGCAATCTCTTTCTCACTTTCCCTCATGAAGACCAGGCCGTCGCCGCGGCGGTGGCGGAGGCCTCGGACGCCGCAATGATATGGGGCGGTGAAGAAGCGGTGCTGACGGTGCGGGCTCTACCCTTTCCCCACTGGGCTCACCTGCAGGTGTTCGGGCCCCGGGTCTCCGTCGCCATGATGGATGCCGCGACCTGGGCCGGAGCGGGCGCCGCGGTCTGGGCTCGCCGGCTGGTCCGGGATCTCTGGCAGTTCGACCAGGAGGCCTGCTCCTCACCAATCACCCTCTACCTGCAGGCGGACGCCGCTGCGAACGACGAGGCACTCCGCAGGTTCGTCGGGCTCCTGCGGGACACCTGTGCGGAGGAGAACCGCCTGCATCCCCGGGACTCGATCGCCCCGGCCCAAACCGGGCGCATCCTCGCCGGTCGGGCGGCCTGGCTCACGGCGGAAGGAGGGCACTGGGCGGAGTACCCGAAAACCCCGGACTGGACACTGCTGGTGGGAGAGGGCGCCGAACTCGCGGAGCCCATCCGCGGCCGCACCCTTCGGATTCAGGTCGTCAAGGATCTGGTGGCCGTCCTGGCCGGCCTGGACGGTGGCGTTCAGACCCTGGGAACCGGCTTCGGAGCCCCTGCCCTCGAGGCCCGGGTGGCCCGCGTGGCGGCCACGCGAGGCATCGACCGCGTGGTCAAACTCGGGCGGATGCACAACTTCGGAACTCCCTGGGATGGACGAGACCTGGTGCGGCCCATGTGCCGGTTGGTCCAGTTCACACCCAGCGCGGAGACCATCGAGGAGGACAGATGAAAGAGGGAACGCGCTTCCTCGAGGCCCTGCAGGAGAACGCCAAGATGTTCGCACCGGCGGTGATGCAGAACGTCGCGATCCACGAAGAGGATTGTGCCTGGTTGCTGGACCCGCTGGCCCGATGGACGCAGGATGCCTACGGCGACGAGGCCTTCGAGCTGGCCGCCAAGGGCTACGCCCGGTACTGCATCGACGTCACCACGCGGCAGCGGAAGTACGAGAAGTCCGGGGTATTCACAGAGGCCGAACTCGCGGAGGTGACCGAGGAAGTCTACCAGGACCCCGAGTACATGATCCCCTACATGTGGGCGGCGGTCCTGATCTATCCCTACTGGCCGTCGATGGTCCGCCACTTGAGCTTCTTTCGAGACCGATTCCTGGGGAGTCTGGGCGAGGATCCTCGCGTGCTCGAGCTGGCTTGCGGACACGGCGTGATGGGCCTCCTGGCCGCCGAGGAACGAGACGATGCCCACGTTACGGGCTTCGACATCAGCCCGGCGGCGATCGGGATCGCCGAGAGATTGCGCGGGGTCAGCAAGCACGGCGACCGAGTCGAACTCGCGGTCAAGGACGTGCTGGATCTCAACCAGGCCGGCGAGCCTGGCACCTACAAAGGCGTGATCGCGGCCATGGTCGCCGAGCACCTGCAGGAACCGAAGAGTTTGCTCGAGACCGTCAAGCATCACCTCGCCGAAGACGGCGTCGCCTTTTTCAGCACCGCCCTCGAGTCAGCGCAGAAGGACCATATCTACGAATTCAACACCGAGAGCCAGGTCCTCCGGTTTGCGGAAGACTGTGGCCTTCGGGCTGCCGAGATGATCTCGGACGGGGACCGGCGACCCGGCGAGCGATTCCGCCCGCGGGCCATGGCCGTACTCCTCGAGCACAACTGAGCCCGGCGAGGCAGCGGAGAACCATGAGCCACCCGTACTACGACCCGACCGTGCACGGAGACGTGCTGAGTCGCCTCAACCTCTATCGTTTCATCCGCGAGCACCTGTATCACGGGGGCGCGGGGGAAGGGTACTATCTCGAGTTCGGCGTCTTCAACGGCGATTCGATGTGGGAGGCGTACCAATCGCTCCGCGGTCTCGTCAGCCACTACGTCGGTTTCGATTCGTTCGAGGGTCTGCCCGAGCTGAGCCAGGCGGATCAGGCTGCCAAGGACCTCCAGCCTTTCTGGGACGCGGGAACGGTCAAGGGCGACACGCGAGATCGGGTCTACGAGGGTCTGGTCGCCCGCGGCATTCCCCGAGATCGTCTCACCCTTGTGGAGGGCTTCTACGAGGCGTCTCTGCCCGCGACCCCGCCGGACTTCTTCGAGGGCAAGGGGCCGTGTCACGTTTGTCTCGTGGACTGCGATCTCTACTCATCGTCGAAGCAGGTCTTCGAGTTCGTCGAACCGCACTTGACCACGGGGACCTGGCTGCTGCTGGATGACTACTGGTGCTACCGGGGCTCAGGGAAGCACGGTCAGCAGCGGGCCTTTCGCGAGTGGCTCGAGGGCTCGGACCGCATCACGGTGCAGGAGTGGGGCAACTTCCGCGGCTGGGGCAAGGCCTTCCTCGTCGACGAGGTCTGACTCTTCTCCCAGGGATCCAGGAGCCGGTGAGCACTGAAGCCTGCCCTCAGGGCCTACCCGCCGCGGCGTTCGACAGGTAGAAACGCAGCACGTCGCGCGGCGAGATCCGGAAGCGTCGGCATACCGCGCGCGCGCAACGTGCCGCGAGTAGGAGCCGATCCGTGCGAGCGATCACATCGAAGCAGGGCGAATTCCATGCGATGTCACGAAAGGTGTCGCGCGCGATGATCCAGCCGGGCAATTTGGCCCAGCGTTCCGGGAGCTCCAGGGTGGCCAGGATCTCCTGGAAGCTGCTGGGGCCCCAGCGGTGGGGCCGCCGCATGCCGGTGCTCTCGAGTGTACGAACCCGTCCCTGGGCTGCGAGTGCCGCGACAAGCAACCAGTCGGCTCCCAGCGTGTTGCGCACGATCACCCGGTCGAGAGCCTCCCGACGCATGACACCATAGAACGTGCTGTTGTCTCCGACCTCTTCGTAGAAGCGTTGTACCCGGGCCGCAGGCAGATCCTCCTCCAGGGTCATCGGCTTGCCGGGTACGACCGTGCCTTCTCGATTGCCAGCCACGTTGTCGAGTGTCGCCACGCCGGCCGCCAGGGTGTGGCCAGGGTGGTCGTCGAGGAAGGCGATGCAGGTCTCCAGGTAGTTGGCATCGATTTCGTCGTCGTCCGCCAGCCACATGAAGTACTCGCTCTCGACGTTCTCGCGGAGGCCGTCGAAATTGACCGCGGGTCCCACGTTCGCTTCGTGACGAGTCGCACGGATCCGTGGGTCGGCGGCAGTCCAACTGCGGATCACCTGTGCCGTTTCGTCGGTGGAGGCGTTGTCCGAAACACGCAGCTCCAGCTCCCGAAAGCTCTGCTCACAGATGCAGCGGATGGTCTGGTCGAGGCTCTTCGCCCGGTTCCGGGTCGGTAGGCCGATCGTGATGCGAGGGGCCGCCATGTCAGGCGAGCCCCGGCAAGTCGCGGTCTCGCTGTGAGATGATCGGGTCTGGGAGCGGCCAGGGGATTCCGAGGGATGGGTCGTCCCACCGCACACCGCGGGCGAGCTCGGCAACATAGGGCTCGGTCATCTGGTAGGTCATCTCGACGTCGTCGGTGAGCGCCTGGAATCCGTGGGCCGTTCCGGCGGGGAGGAAGAGCATGCGGGGAACCTCGGCATCGAGCTCGAACGATTCCCATCGTCCGTGGCTCGGGAGTTCCGTGCGTAGATCCAGGACCACGTCGAAGACCCGGCCGCGAGCGCAGCGGATGAGTTTGTCCTCGAGATGCGGCGCGGCCTGGTAGTGGAGCCCGCGGAGCATTCCCCGAAGGCGCGTTCGGGTCACGCTCGTCTGGGCGTAGCGAATGGGGAGCCCGGCCTCTGCAAACTCCCGCTCACAGAAGGTGCGCGCGAGCCAACCTCGCTCGTCCCCGTTGAGTTCGAGCTCGATGTGGCGCACGCCGGGCAGGGTGGTGTCATGAAAGATCACGTCAGCACCCGCGGACGGGGAAGCGGCACCACGAAACGGCCGCCTGCCTGCTCCCACTCGCTTTGCTGGGCGCGGATTTCCTCGGCGAAGTTCCAGGTCAGCAAGAGAGTGCGGTCGATCTGCTGGTCGCGCAGGGCCTCCGGGGGAAGGATCGGAAGGTGCGTTCCCGGCGTGTAGAGCCCCTGCTTGTGGGGGCTCAGGTCGGCCACGAAGGCCAACCTCTCGGCGCCGATACCACAGGCGTTCAGCAGCGTGCTGCCCTTGGCCGAGGCTCCATAGGCGGCCAGGCGATGGCCTGCCGCGGCCTGTTCGTCCAGGAGCTTCACGAGCGCGCCGCAGAGCTCTCGCGTTTCCGCGGCGAAGTGCTCGTAAGTGCCAATGTTCGCTACGCCTCGTGCCCGCTCGTCCTCCAGAAGGGAAGCGATGCGCGGAGTCGGTTCCTCGCCGGCGTGAGCGATGCTCAGGCGGAGCGATCCGCCGTGGAGTTCCAACGGCTCTACATCCACCATGGCCAGGCCGTGGCGTGCGAAGAGCGGAGCCAGCGCCGTGGCGGTGAAGTAGAAGACATGTTCGTGGTAGATCGTGTCGAATTCGATCCGGTCGATCATGTCGAAGGCGTAGGGGAACTCGAGCACGGCCCGGCCGCTGGGCGCGAGCAGCTTGGCCAGGCCTGCGACGAACTCATTCGTGTCCGGTGCGTGAGCGAAGACGTTGTTGGCCAGCACGAGGTCGGCCGGGCCGCGCTCGCCGACGATGACATCGGCGAGCTCCGCATCGAAGAACGCGACCCGTGTGTCGATGCCTCTTCTCTGGGCCTCGGCCGCCACGTTCGTGGCAGGCTCGATCCCCAGACATGGAACGCCGTGTTCTGCGAAGTGCTGCAGCAGGTAGCCGTCGTTGCTGGCAATCTCGACGACGAAGGAGTCCGCGCCGAGGTTCAGCGCTGTCCGGTGGAGGTCTACCGCCTCCCGGGCGTGGGCCACCATCGCAGCGGACGTGGAGGAGAAGTACGGGTAGTGGGTGAAGAGCTCGTGCGGCGGAACCTCATCAGCGATCTGCACGAGCCAGCAGCGTGGGCAGGCGAAGACGCGAAGGGGCACGCGGGGTTCAGGCTGCTCCAGGTCCTCTTCGCGTAGCAGGTTGTTCGCGAGGGGTTGCAGCCCGAGATCCAGGAAGGGCGTTGCCGCCGGTGCGCCGCAGGAGCGGCAAGCGCTGACGCTCATGTTGCCTGGCCCCGCGTTGCAGGCGTGGCGTCAACGGTCCACGCGCGAATCTGCTCCAGGCAGAGTTCATGCAGATCGTCCCGCTTGGCTTCGTGGCGGGCACGGTACCAATCCGCCGAGCGGGCCACGGCCTCCGTTGCGTCCCAGGCGGGGGTCCATCCGAGGGCCGCGGTCGTTGCCGCCGTGTCGAGTTCGAGGTGGGGCGCCTCGTAGGGTGCGCCGGGCTCGCTGCGATCCTCCCAGCGCCCGGGCCAGCAGGAAAGGAAGGCCTCGACGACCTCGGAGGCGGTGAGCCGACCTTCGGGAGCCGGGCCGATGTTGAACGCATCGGCCCGATTTCCATCGCGCGGCGTCGTTGCCAGTTCCTGGGCCAGGCGCAGGTAGCCGGACAGGCAGTCCAGCACGTGCTGCCAGGGGCGAACCGCGCGCGGGTTGCGCACGGGCACAGGGTCGCCGCGAAGTAGCGCGCGCACGGCATCCGGGAGCAGGCGATCTTCGCCGTAGTCGCCGCCCCCGACCACGTTGCCCGCCCGCACGGTGGCAACCGGAGGATCGGCTGGCCCGTCGAGGAAGCTCGAGCGGAAGGAGGCCACGACCAACTCCGCCGCGGCCTTGCTCATCGAGTAGGGATCGCGTCCGCCGAGGGGGTCGCCTACCCGGAAGGGCCGGCCCTCCCCGTGGTTCTCGTAGCATTTGTCCGTGGTGGCGACGATGACGGGCCCGGTCACGCCGAGCTCGTGTACCGCCTCGAGGAGGTGGTGGGTGCCCAGGGCGTTGGTCTCGAAGGTCAGGCGCGGCTCACGGTAGGAGCGACGCACCAACGCCTGCGCGGCGAGGTGGAAGACCATCTCCGGCGCGGCACGTGCCAGCGTGCCCTTCAGCGCGTCCGCATCCCGGATGTCGCAGACGAACTCATCCTCGAACGTGTCCGGATGCAGGATCTCGTGGAGCGTGGGCGACGGTTCGGGCGGCAAGGCGAGGCCCGTTACCCGCGCCCCCAGTTCGTGGAGCCACAGGGAGAGCCATGCACCCTTGAAGCCATTGTGACCGGTGACGAGGACGCGCCGGCCCCGGAAGACATCGCCGAACATCTCCTACCAGAGTTTCCAGGGCGCGCGGCCTTCGGTCCACATCTGGTGCAGCAGTTGCTGCTCGCGGTAGGTATCCATGCATTGCCAGAAGCCGTCGTGGAGGAATGCCTTCAGCTGGCCCTCACCGGCGATCCGTTCCATGGGCTCGCGTTCCAGGATCGATTCATCCGCGTCCAGGTAGTCGCCCACGCTCGGGTCGAACACGAAAAAGCCTCCGCTGACGAAGGCGCTCTCCTTCTCGGGCTTCTCGTGGAAGGAGGTGATGGTCTGGCCGTCCAGCGCTAGCTCGCCGAAGCGGCCCACGGGACGCACGGCTGTCAGCGTTGCCAGGCCGCCATGCTGACCGTGGAAGGCGACGACCTCGTTGACGTCACAATCCGTCAGCCCATCGCCGTAGGTACATAGGAATGTTTCGTCGCCGACATACTCGAGGGCCCGGCGCAGGCGCCCGCCGGTCTGGGTCTCCAGGCCGGTATCCAGGAGCGTGACCGTCCAGTCCTCTTCGTCGTGGGAGTTGTGGTAGGTGATCTCCGGGGTCGGGCCGAGGCGCAGGGTCAGATCGCTCGTATTCCACTGGTAGTTGCGGAAGAAATCCTTGATCACCTCGCCCTTGTAGCCGAGGCAGAGCACGAACTCCTTGTGCCCGTAGTGGGCATAGAGCTTCATGATGTGCCAGAGGATCGGACGATCTCCGATGGGCACCATCGGCTTCGGCCGGTATTCGGTCTCCTCCCGGAGCCGTGTCCCGAGCCCTCCACATAGGATGACGACCTTCATCGCACTCCAGGGTAGGAAATCTGCTGGCTAGCGTCTGCCGCCCAGCCAGCGGCTGGCGCGGGCGAGAAAACCGGAGGGCGGGCGGGGCTTGGTGTCTGCCGATCGTTGAATCGAGACTGCCCCCTTCAGGTCGGCTGGATATCCGAACCGCTCGAAGTCTCTCGCGGCCCAGGCGCCGACGTCTCGGACCAGCGCGTCGTCGTAGTTCTCCCGCCAGGCCTCGTTCCCGGATTTGTTCTGCACCGGCACATCCTCGGCGTGCTGCAGGATGCCGACACGCAGCAGTTCCTCCCCGAGGCGCTCGGAGTAGAGGACTTCGGGTTCGGACTGGAGATTCGCGTGTTCGAGCCAGCGGGTCATCGACCATTCCATGACGGGCCGGGTGTCAGGCTCCGGCGGGTCGAGAAAGAACGTGTCCACGAAGGCGCGGAAGTCGGTCACGAGCTCGGGGGAGAAGCCCTCGGTCCACCAGGCTTCCTTGGCGACGTCCTTGCCCCACATGCGCCACAGCGCCGTGGCGCGGCGGAACGGGTTCATCACGGAGATGAACACCCGATATTCGCTCCACGCTTCGGGGATCCTGGTTTCGTGCTGCACGCCGTGGGACACGCCGCCGTGCTGGGGCAGGAAACGATGCAGCGTGGTGCTCGCCGTCTTCGGGATGCCGAGATAGATCCATCGGCCCTCGTGGTGGACGATCACGGTTGCGTTCCGTCGTCGATGCCGCCGGCGAGACGGTTGACGGCAATTCGCGCTCGAAGCATTGCGCGCCGGCGCAGCCCGTGGCGGGCGATGGGCTGCTCCCAACCCCCGGTGGCGTCGGCGATCTTCGAGGCGCGCTCGCTCGCGGGAAGAGCATCGTAAGCATCTCGCCACCCATGAATCTGCTCAGCGAAGCGTTGGCCGAGGGCGTTCACTTCGAACTCCGCTTCGATCCGCGCGCGTCCCGCTCGGCCGAGTGCGAGGCGACGCGCGGGCTCCGCGGCCAGCAGGTCGAGGGCACTCGCGAGCGCTTCCGCATCTCCCTCGTCGGCGAGGAGCCCCGTCTCTCCATCCGATACCGCCTCCGGAATGCCCGCGTGTTTCGTGGCCACCACCGGAAGCGCCATGGCCATCGCTTCGAGAACGGTTGTAGGGATGCCTTCCGCGTGACCCTCCGCATCCGTTCGGCTGGGCTGAAGTGCGACGTCGGCCTCGCCCAACGAGACGATCAGGTGCTGTACCGGTACGAGACCTTCGAAATGCACCGCGTCGCCCACGCCGAGCTCCGCAGCGAGTTCGCGGGCGGCGGTCTCGAGGGGGCCGTCGCCGTAGAGGTGGAGCCGGCTCTGCGGATGCCGACTGTGGTGGGAGGCGAAGGCGCGGAGCCCGGTGGCGTGATCCTTGAAGGGAACGAAACGCCCGGCCATCACGATGCGAAGCCCGTCCTCGTGGGCAGCCCGATCCGGTGGCTTGAAAGGAGCCAGGTCGACACCGTGGTGCTGGAGGAACGTCTGCCCGTTCGGAACACCCCAGGCCTCGAGATCGTGCACCACATTTCGGGAGACACCGCCGAGGTGGCTGCCCGGCAGCCGCACCAGGCGTTCGAAGCGCTCGCGAAAGCGTTCGTCGAGCATGCCGACCCGGGCGTCCCCGCCGTGGAACAGGGTCGCCAGGGGCACCTTGGCATGGGCGGCCAGCGCCAGGCTGCGCCAGCCGTTGTTGCCGAGCTGGGCGACGATCGCGAATGGGGGCCCGTAGCGCCGGACGATTCCCGCCAGCAACCAACGCACATATTCCTCGTGATGCAGGCGGGCACGATCGACACGGTGCACCGCGATGCCGCGGGCGCGCAGGTCTGCGCGGGTTTCCGAAGAGAGCCGGCTTTCGACGTAGGCGTTGTCGTCGAGTTCCAACACGACCTGGCGGAACGAGCCCGCCAGTCCGCCGACCAGCCGGAACACCGTCGGGTGCGCTTCGGGTGTGAAGCCGTGGGAGGTCGTCTGGATGAGGAGGGGGCGTTCAGCGGGCGAGGACGGCATCGTAGATGTCCAGGGTCGCGCGGGCGGCCCCGCTCCAGCTGAGCTCCTGCTCGGCGAAGGTTCGCGCGGCCTGGCCGCGTGCGTCCCGTTCCGTCGGGTCGCCGAGCCGGCGGAGGACCGCGTCCGCCATGCCAGCCACGTCGCCGCGAGGCAAGAGGTCCGCGAAGGCTTCTCGGGTGTAGTCGGGCAGGGCGCCCACGTCGTTCGTCACCACGGGCAGACCGCAGGCCAGGGATTCGAGGAGCACGCTGTTGCCGAGGCAGTCGAACATGGGAAGCAGCAGGAGGCTCGCGCTTCGGTAGAGGGAGAGCAGGGCGTCGTCATCCAGGCCCGCGTGGAAGCGCACCTGCTCGTGCCGGGAGAGGCGCAGGAAGAGATCGTCCTTGCGGTCAGCGTGGGGGACGAGCAGATCGAAGCCGACCTTCGAATCCCGTGCGAGCACCTGCTCGATCACCCCTTCCAAGGCGGGCAGGTCGCGTAGCCAGCGTCCTGCAAAGAGGCAGCGGGGCTCGCGAGCCTGCTTGCCCAGTTCCGCGGGCCCGACGGGGCGAAAGAAATCCGTATCCACGGCGTAGGGTACGAAGTGCACGCGTCCGGGCACCCGGGCTTCGAACCAGCGCGCCTCCGCACGGCCCATGACGATGAGCGCGTCCAGCGCTTTGAGCTGGCCCAGGTTCTTGTGGCGCAGGCGATACCAACCCGGTGGCTGGTGGACTGTTCCGACCAGGCGGGCCGGAAGGTGATCGCGGTAGCGGGCGAGCAGGCCGAGCTGGTTCTCGACGTAGGTGACGTGTACGAGGTCTGGCTTGGAGATCCGCGCCCGCAAGAAGGCCTCCGCCTCCGCCCGTGCGCCGTAGATGTTGTAGAAAGGGCTGCCCTGGCCCCGCCGCCGGAGACGATTGAAGACCGGCCTCGTGCCCGGCGGAAGGCTTCGCCGCACGAAGACCGAGCGGTGATCCCCGGGACGCATCCGCAGGACCTCGTCGCACAACGGGTCGTAGCCGCTGTGCCGACCCATCCAGCGGAAGTGCTCGCGCAGAAACAAGAAGCGTGATGTCATCGGGGCGCGGGTTCTGGGGTCCGCAGGGGGAGGTGCCTTCCTCCGTCCCCTCGGGGTGTGAGGGGCCACCACTCGGGAGCCGGGCGGTGAGAACGAGAAGCGGTTCGGCAGGATGTATTCCGCATCAGATGCACTGCGCATGAACCTAGCCGAGGCCAGACGTCGCCACCCGATCTACTAGACTCGCCCGGGTCGTACCCAGGAGTTGATCGATTGCGTCTGGTTTCCCCCGTCGGTCAGCCCCGACTCGATTCGACACGCTCCCGCGCCTCGTTCGGCCGTTCGAGGCAACGGCCGGTTGTGGTTCACCTGACTTCACAAGAATTCGCCCCGGCCAGCCATCCGGGCGTGTACCGGACCGTCCTGGGGCTGGCTGGCCACGGCACCCACGTCGTCTTGTGTACGCGGCGTTCTGGCTATGCGGACGCGCCTCTGACAGCAAATCGGCGCCGCGAACTCGCCAGCCAAGGGGTTTTCGTCCACCCGATCGAGCTTGCGCCCCTGCGCAAGGCCTTCGCTCCACGCCGGCTGTTGGCGGGGCTTCGGGGCGCCTACGGACGCCCGCAGGCCATCGTCGCCCACCTCGGCAAGAATGCGTTTCGTTCGCTCCCCCTCGGCGCGTTGGCCGATGCCCCGATCCTCGCGATCTTCCACGGCGAGGATGCGAATCTCGATGTGCGCGACCCGCGCTACAGAGAGCGCTTCGAGCGGTGGTTTGCCTCGCCCGGGGCGGTTGCGCTGGGTGTGGCCGATCACCTGACGCGGAAGCTGGTAGCGGCGGGGTTCCCGCCTGAGCGCGCGTACACTCACCACCTCGGGATCGATCTCGCTGCCCATCTGCAGAGGCCTCGGCACGAAGGGCATGGGCCGTTGCGTCTCGCCCTGAGCGGGCGGCTGATGAGCGTGAAGGGGCACCGAACGGCTTTCGAGGCTCTTGCCATCGCCCGCAAGGATGTGCCGGGCAGCGAGCTGCATGTCTTCGGGGCAGGCCCGCTCGAATCCACGCTCCGAGAGCGGGCAAAGGCCCTGGCGCTCATGCCCGCCGTACATTTTCGCGGTGCGTTGCCCGTGGATGTCTTGCGGGCCGAGCTGGCTGGTTCGGACGTGATCCTGCAGCCTAGCGAGGTGGATGCCGAGGGGCGGGAGGAGGGCATCCCGAACAGCATCCTGGAAGCCATGGCGTTGGGCCTGCCGGTGATCGCCACCCACCATGGTGGAATTCCCGAGGCCGTGGACGACGGGGAGACCGGGCGGCTCGTGGCGGAGCGGGCACCCGAGGAACTTGCCCAGGCGATCGTCGAGCTGGCTGACCCAGCGCTCCGTGAGAAGTTCGGGCGCGCAGGCCGTGCAAAGGTCGAGGCGGAGTACGCCCAGGAACTGCGAGGTGTCGCACTGGCTGAACGCATTCTCGAAGCACGCGACGCCTATACCACGATCCCTCGGTCCGTTCGGCGTGCCGCGTGGCGGGCAACAGTCGAGGGTTATGTGGAGGCGCCCGAGGCAATCGGGCGCCGCGAGCGGCTCCGTTGGCCCGTGCGCTTGCTCGTTAATCGCTGGCGTCAGGAGATTCCGTGAGCCCTGCGCCCGCCGATGGCGTGGTGCTGCACGCCAAGTTCGCGGCGTACCTGGGCTGGAGCCAACCGTTCCTCCACAGCCTACTGAATGGGCTCGAGCCCAAGGTTCCCGGAGCCGTACTCTGCAACCGGCGTGAGAACCGCGAGCGTTTTCCCGTCCATCGTTATGCCTGCGCGAGCAGCCAGGCGCTCTTTCGACCCGCCGGAGCAGCGATTCTCGCGGAGGTCCTGCATCAAGCGTGGCGGCCCTGGCTGCTTCACGCCCATTTCGGCTGGTCCGGGATCCGTTCCCTGCTCGTGCGGCAGTGCCTTGGCGTGCCCCTGGTGACGACCTTCGGCGGTCGGGATCTGGGCGCGGATCTCCACGATCCTGGTCATCGGCCTCTCTACGCTCGACTGCTTCAAGCCTCGGACCTCTGCATCTGTGTCTCGGAAACGCTGGCGATGGAGTTGAGCGAGCAAGGAGTGGAGGACGCACGGATCCGCGTGATTCGGCGCGGGGCAGACGTCGATTTCTTTCACGAACAGGCGCGGCCACCAGCTGGCCCTGATGGCCCGTTGCGAATCCTGATGGTGGGACGAATCGTCGAGAAGAAGGGCCATGACGACGCAATCCGCGCTCTGGCCACCCTGAGGGAGGCTGGCCAGTCGTGTACCTTGCGGATCGTCGGCGCGGGGGACGAGGGGAGCCTGATCCGCGAGGCGGAGAAGCACGGCGTGGCGGGTTGCATCGAGGTTCGGGCACCGACCGATGCCGCGGGTGTGCGCGATCATTTCGCTTGGGCAGATGTCCTGCTTCACTGCTCCCGGCGCGCTGAGGATGGGGACGTCGAGGGGATTCCAAACGTGGTCGTGGAGGCCGCGGCAACGGGGCTTCCGATCGTGGGGACGCGTCACGGCGGGATACCGGAAGTGGTGGTCGAGGGAGAGACCGGACGCCTCGTTCCCGAGGCGGCTCCCAAGGCATTGGCGGAAGCGTTGGGGCAGCTGGCGCAGGACGGCGGACTCCGGCGGGCATGGGGTGTCGCCGGCGCCCGTCTGGTGCGCAGTCGTTTCAGCCTCGTTGCCCAGCTCGAGGCGCATCAGGCCGCCTACGAGACACTTCGAACTGCGACTTCGCGTGCGGTCCCGCTCGGTGGCGACTACACACGCGAAGCGTTGGTCGCCCTGGCCCCCGCGATCGACGCGGATCTTCTGGTGGCCTCGCGATGGGCGACACGGCATTGGGTGGCCGCGCCCACAGCGGGTGGGTCGGTTCCTTCAGCGCAGATCTCGGCCGATTCCAGTACCAGGCCCGAGGCTTCAGCGGCTGCAACTGCAGGCCCGGTCCCGCTGCGAGAGCGGGTGCGCCGTCTGGGCGCCGCGTGGGCCGAGTTCCCCGTACTCGGAGTGCCGATGCGCGCCTACCGTGCCTTGCGCCGCGTCTGGGGCGCGGCGGCTCAGCAGCGCGAGGACGTGCGGGCTTGGGGCGCACTTGCCAAGGGCCTACGCCTCGACCTTAGGGCGACAGACGCCGGCATGGCCGTTCGTCGCGTCGTCAAGGAAGGCCCGGCTTCCGATGCCTCGAGCGGCAGGCACGCCGGGCTTCTACCTACACTGGATTGACGTGGCGCGGCGGCCATCGCCGCATCGTCCGCCGCACCCAGCGTCGTGCGTTGTCGCGAGCTCGCAGGGAGCGCTCCGGGTTCCAGCCGAGACGGCCTGCGCAGAAGCGCCCGACCTTGTCCCCCACCTCGTACTCGATGACGGCGTGCCGCGGAGGGCGGCGGTTGCCCCAGCTCGGTGGAAAACCGTGGCCCCAGGAGCGCATGAATGGGCCAAAGCTCGAGACCGCACGATCAATGATCTCGGGCGTGTAGTAGTCCGCAAAGGGCCCCTTCTTCGCAGGTGTGATGTTGTACTTGGGGATGTCACGCTCCGTGCGGATTCCTACCCGGGAGAGCGCCAACCGGAAGTCCTGGTCGAGATTTTCGTGGCGGAGCACCTTGTCGAATCGGTCTGAGATGCCCGTGAAATAGGGGCTCGTGTACAAGCGTGGAACGAATTGGCGAAAGAAGGCGGGGAAGTCGGCGTCGGTTTCCTGGATGAAGCGAAACCGTTCGCGTTGACCCCGTGTCACGTGGCCACCGTTTTCCGCCCACGCCTCGGGGTCGGTGAAGATCCCGTACCGATTCACCTTCAATTTGAAGTATCGGGCGACCATGATTTCGAGGGGATTGCGAATGGTCCCGAAGACGAAATAGTTGTGATCGTCTCCGTGGGTCGAAGCGGTCAGCTCGGCCAGGTGGCTGTGCTTCTGCAGGATTTCCTCACCCTTGTAGCGCGCGCATAGCTCTTTCCCGATGGCACTGGAGGCAGTGTCCGGGACCTGAACGAACACGTAGCGGTGCTCGTGGCTGATGATCATGTTTCACCTTTCGCCTGGTTCGTCGAAGAACTCGGTATGCTGCCTCCGAAGGAACGCGTAGACCTCGGAGTGCTGCGCATAGACTTCGATGAATCGGGCTTCTTCCGGCGGAAGCGCCTCTACTTGTTCGGTGACGATCTTGACGTCGGGGTCTTCACGGAAGGCGGTGACCACGCGCCCGTTTCCACCGATCGAGTGGTCCGGGGCCGCATCCAGCTGGGAGTCCCGGCTCGGGAGAGCCAACGTCCGCTGGAGGCGTTCTAGATGGCGATCTGGATCCTTCCGGAAGGCATCGAGGTCGAGGAAGACCTTCGCCCCGCGGTTCGGCAAGTCGAAGGCGAGCTTCCGGTATTCGTCGTCCCATCGGCGCAGATAGGCGTCCACGGATCGCGGCTTTCGCCCCGGTCGCGCCGCTGATTTCCACGCATGTCGCGGATGGCGGAACAGCACCAGGGCGTCGAAGCGAAGCCAGGGATCGAGGGTCAAGTGCTTGAGCTGGTTCTTGTCGGTCGAGACCAGGGTCTGGGCGCCCAACTGCTCGCCGATTCGCCGGAACCAGTCACGGCGATCCAGGGATAGTGCCCGTCGCGCTTCCCAAGTCCAGATTGGGCAAGTAGGCCCACAGGAGTTGCAGTACGACAGCGCCTCGTCCCGGTCCGCGTCGAAGTCGATGTCCACGCCCTGCCACCCGATTCGCCGGTGGATCAGCCAATGGCTCTCTCCGATGTTCGATGCACCGGGAAGGCCACCGAGCAGGTGGCCGACGAGGGTGCTTCCGCTGAAGGCGACGCCTGTAACACAGAGATGGCGGGGTGCTGCCCGGGTGGGGTTGTCGTCGAGGTGCGCGCGGAGGCTCTCGATCTGGCGGCGCAGACTGAACGCTCGAGGCTCCGGCTTGGTTCTGGCAAGAAAGTGGTCGGCGTGGCTTCGGGCGGCGGCGAGGTCGCCGCGATCCAGGGCGCGACGAGCCAACTGACCGTGAGCCTGGGCCTCGAGTGCGGGCAGGGTGAGTGCCCGGGTCCAGAGGTCTTCGGCCCGATCCGGGTCGCCCGCCAGGCCCGCCAGTTCCGCTGCGCGGCGCAGGGCCTTTGGATGATCGGAGCGATGCAGGAGAACGGCTTCCCACCGCTCTCGCTCCCTAGCGGGGCGCAGCTCCACATGGGCGGCCTCTGCGCGGCGCAAGCGCCAGACTTCGGCCTGGCGCTTGAGACGGCTCAACATCCGTCGAAGCCGGCCGCGTGGCCTTCCCGCAGCTCTCGAAGGACAGGACTACGTAACTCACGTGCTGCGATCGCTTCGGCTTCGTCAGCGGGAAGGGTATGCCTGTCCTGCGCGCTGATCGCAAGCTCGCCGCCCTCGGCCCGGAGACCTGCGTGCGTGTACTTGTTGCCGCCGACCACATGTTGATCGGGGGTGATCGCCAACAGATCGTGCCCCACCGGGATGGGAATTTCCAAGAGCTCGGCAAGGCGTCGAAGGTGGGCAGCCGGGTCGCGGCGGAAGGCGTCGAAATGCAGAACCACACGCCTGCCTTCGACCGGAAGGTCGTGGAGCAGCCGAGCGTACTCCCGCTCCCAGCGCGTCATGTAGCGGCTTGGCTCCTTCGGCGGGCGCGGCCTCCGCCGGGCCGAAGCCCATGCGGCCGAGGGGCTCTTGAACAGTACGATGAGGTCGTGGCGCCCGAAGGGGTCGAGGCCGCTCAGCTTGGCGTGGCTCTTGTCCGATGAGAGCAGAACGGGCGTTCCGGCCTGGGTTGCGAGCTTGCCGTACCAGTCCACGGGTTCTTCTGCGAGAGCGTGCCGGAAGGCGAGCGTCCACAACGGGCACGGTTGTGCGCCACACGAGGAGCACGGTGCCATGCCGCCGAGATCTGAACCCGAGCCGCCAGCGGGACCGCTGCGCATTCCGTGCCGGCTATACACCAGGTTGTGGGATTCACCCACGTTCGTCACCGCGGGCAGGCTTCCCAGCAGGAAACCGAGCAATGTCGATCCGCAGAACGACATGCCCCCGATGGCCACGTGCCGCGCCGCCAGCGGGCGGATGCCTCGCACCAGGTGATCTCGCAGGTTTCGGGCGCGATGGGCGATCTCGTGGGGCTTGCCCTCGGGGGCGAGGGCAGCGGCACGCTCCGCAAACCGAAGGGCCTCCCGAGCGTGGCCCGCGTGCAGGTGCAGCCGCGCCAACTGCAAGCACGCGTCCGGCCGCTCTGGCCGCAGATCGTTCAGGCGTTGCCACAGCTCCAGGGCTTCCTCCGCCTGGCCCTCGAGCTGAGCCAGGCCGGCGAGCCGTCGCAGTGCACTCACGTTCTCGGGCTCGCGAGCCAGTGCCTTCGTGTAGACGCTGCGTGCTTCGCTCCAGCGCCCGTCTTCCTCGAGCGCATCCCCCGCCCGAACACGCTCGTTCAGGCGGGCGTGACGACGGCCGGCAACCCGCCGGAGGATCTCAAGCATGGGTTTCTTGATAGCGAAACGCCGCGAGGCCAGCCCGGCGTTACACTGCGGGCTCCCAAGGAGGATCCATGGCCGCCTTTCCCGAGTCTCCCCTCGACCCCGCCACATTTCTCGAGCAGTGGCTTCCCGATGCGTTTGCGGAAGCAGGCCCGATGCCAGGAAGTGAGGAGGTCGACGTGAAGCTCGGAATCCTCCTCGAAGGGGAGGGCGGCGGCGAGTGGATCGTGCACATGGACAGCGGGCAGGTTGCGATCCAGGCTGCACCCCGCGAGGCGACGGCCTTCACGTTCGTTCAGACGGTCGGGGATTGGCGCGGTGCCCTGTGGGAAGGGCATGGTGGCGCCATCGGCAAGGGTGCCTCGATGTTCTTTCGACCCGATGCGCTCAAGGAGGCCAGCGAGAGCGGCACCAATCAGCTCGGTGGCGCGCCGAGCCCCAAGGCCCTGGCGGAGATGCAGCAGCTTTCCGGGTTGATTCGAATCGTGGTCGGCGGCGAAGCTCCCTGGGCCGTCGGGTTCCATCTCGGCCCCGGCTCGATTCCGGAAGAGGCGACCACCACCCTCTCGATCGCTGCGGAGGACGCCGCTTCCATGGCAAGCGGAGAGCTCGATCCGATGACGGCCTTCATGTCGGGCAAGATCCAGGTCATGGGCGACATGGCCTTGATGATGCAGATGCAGGCCATCCAGATGAAGGTCGCACAGGAAGAGCAGCAGGGCGGGGGCGGGAGCGGCGCCTAGCGTTCGCGCTGTCGTTCAACCTCTGTTGTCCAAGGCAAGGTCGATGCATCCCATTCTTCGGCAGCGGCCCTTCGAACCAGGGCTGCGGCTCGTTTCGCTCGAGGGCCTCGGTGGCGAGGGCGCCCATAGCGGCACCTCCTTCCGGGCCGTGGATGAGGACGGCCGCGCGTACAAGCTCCGTGAGTGCGGGAGCCGCCAGCGCGCAGAGGAAATCGAGCGCCTGGTTCGAGGCCTGCGGTGGCTATTCCCTTCCTTCGTTTCCCGCGACAAAAGCCTGCTGCTGCTCGACCTGTTGCAGGACCATCGTCCGCTCACCCGCCACGAGCTACTCGCACGGGCCAACGAGATCGGTAGCCTGGCCGCCCGCCTGCACCGTGCCGGCCGTGCGGAGTTCGCGGCATCGCGCTGGCGAAGAAGCTCGGAGCAGGTGGCCACGCTAGGTCGGCTCCTGGCGGACCTCGTGCGGGTTGCCCGCGGCAGTCAGCTCCCGGGGCGCAGTGTGCGAGACGTCGCGTTCAAGGCAGCGCGGCGCCTGCTTCGCTACGGCCTGCCACTCGAGCTCGAACTCGATGACGTCCACAAGGACAACTTCATGTGGCGTGAGGAGGATGACGATCTCCGCTACGTGGACGAAGAAGCCATCGGACTGGCGCCCCGCGGCCTCTCCATGGCCACGTTGCTCAAGACCGCCAATCTTTCCGACACCCTGGAGGCCTACCGCGAGGGCTACGCCGCGGAGGCCGACGCCAGCTGGATCGAGCCCGGTTACGTGGAGTGGTTGCTCTTGCAGGATGCCCTGCGCCGGGTGGCCCACAAGCTGCGCAGCGGCTTGCGTCCAGAGAAACTCCCGGACGAGGTCGCCGAACTCCGCGCCATGGCGAATACGCGGGAGATCGCCCTCGAATGGCGCTTTCCAAAGGACGCGATCCGACGCGAGCGCCGGGCCCGCCGCCGCGCAGCCCGCGCCGCAGCCCTGAGGGCCGCTGAGAAGGAGTCCGAAGCCCAGGATCGCTAGCGCCCCAAGGGGCGATCAGCTAACTCCTCGTGTCCGCGGGGCGGTAGTTCAATTGGTTAGAGCACTGGCCTGTCACGCCAGAAGTTGCGGGTTCGAGTCCCGTCCGCCCCGCCATAGGTGCCCGTCCCCGTTGAGTTTTTCCAGGCCCCTTTCGGGCCTTGAGCACACCTTGAGCACGCGGGCGGGTATTTCGGTCGCCCCGCTTGGAGTGGTGAGCCCCGAAGGCCTCCACCAGCGCCGAGTCCGCGAGCTTTGCGTAGCGCTCTGTCGAACGGGCATCGCGGTGGCGCAGCATCCGCCGCACCAGTTCCAGCGGCATGCCGGAAGAGTGCCACCGGCTGGCGCTCGAGTGCTTCGTGCCCTCGTACATGCGGACCTTGACGCCCACCGCCCGGGCGGCGCGGTTCCACTCTTCGCGTAGCGCGTTCGCGATCCAACGGCGCTCCCGGTTCCGGCTGGTGGGATTCGGGAAAAGCGCGGGGGACGCGGCCCACGGGGGGCCGCCGAGCCGCAGTGCCTCGCGGCGCTCTTCCAGGCGCCACTCGATCCACTCGCAGAGCTCGCCGTCGATCGGGATCCATGCCGCCTCGCCTGTCTTGGTCCCACCGGTCGGAGCCGTCGAGTTCGGGCCCTTCACGGCGCGGCGGATCCGCAGGCCGGGGATGTCCTCACGATCCTCCACGTCGCTCACATCGAGGGCGCGGATTTCGCCTGGCCGCGCCCCATGGCAGGCGGCCAGAAAGGCACCGCGCCGCTCGACCGGGATCGCGTCCAGGATCGCCCTCTGGCTGGTCTCGGACAGGATCGTAGGCGCGTGATCGGCGACCGGGACCACTGGAAACGCGGGTACGCGATCGATGAGATCGAGGCGGTAGAGCCACGTCACGAATGCTCGGAAGTACCCGAGGATGTTCCGCACCGATTTCGGACTGAGTTGACGCTCCCTGGCAAGCCAGCGACGCCAGTCACTGAGGCTCTTGGCATCGATCTCATGGATGGACACCTCCGCCCACCAAGAGAAGTCGCCCTCCTCGCGAGCGCATCGTCTCAACTCGCGCAGGTGATTGGGGCTGATCTCCAGCCGTGAGGCGCGGTCCTCCTGCTCCTCCAGGTAGTCCGCGAGGTAGGAGGCGATGCTGTTCGCTTCCGACGAGGCGGGTGCGAACTCATCGACGGCGATCTGGGGGTGGTTTCCCTTCGCGATCTGCGTTCGAATCGCGGCGAGGACGGAGTCGGCGATGGCCTTCGATTCGAGAGGCACGCCGCGCGCGGAGTAGAGGTAGCGAGGACGGACGTGCCGGCCGAGATCGATCTCCCAGCCGGTCCGGCCATCGCGGCGACACTGGACCCGACCAAACTCTCGCGCCAGCTCCCAACCCTCCCCGGTGAACGTCCGGAGCCTACCACGGCGAGCGGCTCCTCTCATCGAAGAACCCGTCCCGGGACCCGCATAGTCGCGGTAGGGAACTCGATATTGGTGGGTTGAAGCGAGACATCCATCCGACCGCGCATTGGACTGTAGACGCTCACTCAGAAGCGTAGAAATCTGATCATTTGGCCGGGGGGCGACGCAGCCCGCCGTTCCGGATTCCGATTCAGATCTTCCGGGTCGAAAGGTCCTTGACCCAGGGCGAACGCCCTCCCGGCTCGACCGGA
>JAAETT010000046.1 GCA_024228115.1 bacterium | reverse complement strand
TCCGGTCGAGCCGGGAGGGCGTTCGCCCTGGGTCAAGGACCTTTCGACCCGGAAGATCTGAATCGGAATCCGGAACGGCGGGCTGCGTCGCCCCCCGGCCAAATGATCAGATTTCTACGCTTCTGAGTGAGCGTCTACATGATGCCGGCTTCTTTCAGCTTGGCAGCGTAGGTCGGGCCAATGCCTTCGACTTCGTCGACAGAGTAGGTTGCCATTGTTCGGTCTCCTTGTTGGATATGAAATGGGACGAGTCGTGCCTGGGCCGGGAACGCATTCGCCAGCGCATTCCTCGGCTCCTGGCATCTTCCTCGCTACAGCGATTGGAGCGGGTGCGCTCGCCGCACCGACGCCGGTACTGGTCAAGGCCTCCGACACCACCCACTACGCTGACGAGGGATCGGATCTCGAGAACCTGACCACGTCTTCGGCGACATCGGCTTCACCGCGACCACAGTCGACATCGAAAGCGGGCTCCAGAAGTAGCGCTTCGGACGGAGAGAAGCTCCAACAGGGGATTCGCGTCCGATTCAGGTTTGCTCGGCAACCAGATCAGCGTTTCACGGGCTGTATGCGCCGAGGAGCAGGGCGATGCGTTCCTAGTCGGCGAGCGGCTCGACGAACGCCGCGCGATCGTCGAGCCGCACCGCGGAAAGCTCACGGCCCCAGATACAGCCGCTGTCCAGCGCCAGGACGCTGGGCATGAGGCGCCGGCCTAGTGCCGCCCAGTGGCCCGTGACGAGGACGTGATCGGTGCTCCTGCGATCCGGCATGTCGAACCAGGGGCGCGTGCCCTCCGGCGCCTCGTCCGGGCCGGAGGTGAAGGGTTCGTGGACCTGTCCGTCCTCGGTGCAGACGCGCACGCGCGTCATCACGCGCACGATCGCGGCCAGACGCTTGCTTCCGTTCAGCGATGGATCCCAGTCCCGCTTCTTCCTCTGCATCGCGGCGTAGAGGCGCTCGGGCTCGGGGCCGCGGAGGATCGCCTCGACCTCGGCGGCGAGAGCGGCGGCTTCGTCGACGGTCCACGCCGGGATCAGCCCCGCGTGCACAAGGACGAAGTCGCCGTTCCGGTGCAGCAACGGTCGCCGGCGCAACCAGTCGAGCAACTCGTCCCGGTCCGGCGTCGCGAGCACCTCCTCCAGCGTGTCCTTCGAGCTGCGCTCGCGCACGCCTGCGGCACGGGCGAGCAGGTGCAGATCGTGATTGCCGAGCACGGCCACTGCGGAATCGCCGAGATCGCGCACCCGCCGCAGCACTCCCAGCGACGCCGGGCCCCTGTTGACCAGGTCGCCCGCGAACCAGAGCCGGTCGTTCTCCGGATCGAAACCGATCCGGTCGAGCAGTCGGCCCAGGGTCCGGTCGCAGCCCTGGACGTCGCCGATCGCATACACCGCCATGCGGACCATCTTGACGGTCGCACCTGCCCGCGCCAATGCTGGCGACCTGCCGACCCCTCGCCCACCGATCCGCCACGAGAAGCAAAGCGGGGTCCCGAGGAGATGAGGAAGGAGTGGACGCCGGGGCCTGTAGCCAACAGAGCGCTCTTTCCGACTCTTGCGTCAGAGCCGGGCTGGGGTATGGTCTGACCAGACTGGTCTGACCACGCCCTCTCCCGCGCCCCCGGGATCCTTCGAATCGTGCCCGAGACCGCCGCCCAGCGCGTAGCCCAGAGCCTTCGCAATGACATCCTCACCGGCCGATACCGGGCTGGGGATCGTTTGCGTTCGGAGCGGGAGCTGGCCGAGCAATTCGAGGTCCATCGCGGAGCCGTTCGCGAAGGGCTCCGTGCCCTGGCCCAACAAGGGCTGGTCGAGATCTCGGGAGCCGGTGCCCGGGTCGGGCGTCTCGATCACGCGAGCATGGACGTCATCGGCGACCTGCTGGATCTCGACGAGGTGCCGGACAGCCAACTGGTCGAGCAGGTCCTCGAGGTCAGCGCCCATCTTTTCTCGTCCTGCGTCTCGATCGCTGTCCGGCGCGGGAGCGACGCGGAGTTCCGCGTCATCCGGGCGCATCTTCACGCGGTTCAAGACGAGGCCCTCGACCCAATCGAATACCTCGATCACATCCACGGCATGGCCGATGGACTCGTTGAAGCCAGTGGGAACTTCGTGTTGCGTCTGATCGGCCACGCGCTGAAGCTGCATTTCTGGGACCGGCTCGAGACGCAGCAAGAAGTGACGCTGCGTTTGCCCCAGGAATTCCTGGCGCCACTTGCCCGAAAGCTCGATGCCGCTCTGGAAGCACGGGATGCGGCCAGGGCTTCCGAACTGGTCCGCGAACTGATGGATCAGCACCGCGAGAACGTGATCAAGCTCCTGACCCGGGAGCAGGCACGAAAGCTGCGCGAACCCGTCACCCATCGCCTCGCCCATCTATTCGAACCAGGCCGCCTACCGGAGAGTGATCGTTGAACCGTTGGAAGCTGATCCTGCCTTTCCTTGTCATCGTGGTTGCCGTGTTGGGCGGCGCCGGGCTCCTTGCGACTGCGCCCGAAGTCGAACAAATCGCTCGGCCGGAAGTTGCTCGGGCGGTACGGGTCGTCGACGTCGTCGCAGAATCCCTTCCGCTGATCGTTCACTCACAAGGGACCGTCGCGCCTCGCACCGAATCCGAGTTGGTGCCCGAAGTTTCAGGTCGCATCATCTGGAGTTCGCCGTCGCTCGTGTCTGGCGGGTTCTTCAGGGAGGGTGAGCCGCTCCTTCGGCTCGACCGGGACGACTACGAGACCGCGCTGGCGCGCGCCCGGGCGAACCTGGAGCGGGCCAAGGGAGAGTGGGAGCACGCCAAAGCCACCCTCGATCGTCGCGAAGAACTGGCGCGCCAAGGCGTTGCAAGCTCTTCGCAGCTCGACGATGCGCGCCGGCAGGGAAGAGTTTCTGCTGCCGTGCTCGATGAGGCGGAGCTTGCTCTGCGCCAGGCGCGTCGCGATCTGGATCGCACGGAGATTCGCGCGCCTTTCGATGGTCGCGTACGGGCCGAGCACGTCGACGTCGGCCAGTTCCTTTCCCGCGGCCAACCGATCGCAACCCTCTACGCCACGGACTACGTCGAGATCCGCCTGCCGATTCCCGACGCGGAACTTGCCTACCTGGATCTACCGCTCTTCGCCGGAGCCGCCGTCGCAGAGGGTCCCCTCGTTACGCTGCGCGCCCGCTTTGCCGGTGCACCGCATACCTGGCACGGGCGCATCGTTCGCACAGAGGGTGAGATCGATCCGAAGAGCCGCATGGTGCACGCGGTGGCGCGGGTCGAAGATCCCTACGGAGAGGCCGTAGGCACCGCGCCGCTCGCCGTGGGCTTGTTCGTCGAGGCCGAGATCGAGGGCCCGCCGGCCGAGAACGTGCTTCGCGTGCCGCGCGGCGCATTGCACAGTGCCAATCATTTGTTGATCGTCGATGCGAACGACCAGTTGCATCGGGTGGAGGTGGAAGTGCTTCGGCTGGAGCGCGATGACGCGCTCGTGCGCGCCACGCTTCCGCCGGGTGGCCGGGTATGCGTATCGCAGGTGGCGACCTTCGTGCCCGGCATGAAGGTGGATCCCCAGCCAGTCGCCGCACCCCAGACCGAGCCCGTCGAGGCTGCCCGCCAGTGAGCCGCGCCATTGCCTGGATGGCGACCAACTCGGTTGCCGCCAACCTGCTCATGCTGCTGCTCATCACCGGTGGTGCGCTGACGCTGATGAGCATCCGCCAGGAAGAATTTCCCGCGGTCGATATGGACATGATCCGGGTCTCGGTCGAGTATCAAGGCGCCGCGCCCACCGAAGTCGAAGAAGGTGTCTGCATCCGGATCGAGGAGGAGATCGAGGGCCTCCAGGAAATGGATCGGATGTCGAGCATCGCGGTGGAAGGCGCATGCGTCGTCACGGTCGAGCTCTTCCCGGGCAGCGATACGGATGTGACCCTCGACGAGATCCAGAGCCGCATCAACGCCATGGACACCCTGCCCGAGGAGACCGAGAAGCCCATCGTTTCGAAACTCGAGATCCGCTCCCAGGTAGTGAGCATCGCGATCACGGGTGATCTGGATGAGTTCGTTCTTGCGAAGCTCGGCCATGAAATCCGTGACGAGGTCGCCGCCCTGCCTGGGGTGTCGCAAGTGGATCTCGATTTCGTGCGTCCCTATGAGATCTCGATCGAGGTTTCCGAAGCCACGCTGCGTCGGCATGGACTCAGCTTCGATCAGGTGGCCACGGCCGTGCGGCGCTGGTCGCTCGACATGCCCGGGGGGTCCGTCAAGTCGGCAGGCGGTGAGATCCTGCTGCGCACGAAGGGCCAGGCCTATACAGGGCGCGAGTTCGAAGAAGTCGTCGTCCTGACGCGCAATGATGGCACCACGCTCGAGCTCGGTGAAATCGCGAACATCCGGGACGGCTTCCAGGAAGGCGATCTGAAGGCGCGTCTGGATGGCCAGCCCACGGTCATCGTCAGTGCACAGCGCATGGGAGAAGAAGACATTCTCGATATCGCGGGCCAGGTCTATACCTACCTGGACCAGAAACGCGGCGAACTCCCTCCCGGCGTGAGCCTCGTCCCGTTCAACGACGAATCGAATAGCCTGAGGATTCGCCTCGACTCCCTGCTCGGCAACGCGCGCAGTGGTCTGGCCCTGGTCATCCTCACCCTGGGCCTGTTCCTGCGCTTTCGGCTGGCGCTCTGGGTTTCGGCCGGCGTGCCCATCGCCTTCCTGGGCTCGTTCATGTTCTTCCCCATGTTCGATCTGACGATCAGCACGCTCTCGGTGATGGCCTTCATCCTGGTGCTCGGCATCGTGGTGGACGACGCGATCGTGATCGGTGAGAGCGTCTACGCTCACGAACAGAAGGGGATGCCACAGCTCGAAGCCGCGATTCGAGGCACCCAGGATGTCTATGTCCCGGTTCTCTTCGGTGTGATGACGACCGTTGCAGCGTTTCTGCCGCTGGTTCTCCTCGAAGGAAGGATGGGCAGTTTTTTCGGTTTCATCGGCTCGACGGCGATCCTCTGCTTGTTGTTCTCGCTCATCGAGTCCCAATGGATCTTGCCGGCCCACCTCGCCCACCGGCGTACCGAGAGCAAGAAGGGCGAGCCGAACGTCTTCGTCGCCGCCTGGCAGAAGTTCCAGGGCTCGCTCAGCACCGGTCTGGAGCGTTTCGCCCGCGAAACCTACGGGCGTTTCCTGCGCGTGACCCTCGAATGGCGCTACCTCACCCTCGCAACCGCTGTGGGCATCATGATCCTCACGATGTCGCTGCTGGCCAGCGGCAGGCTTCGCTACCAGTTCTTTCCCGCCGTCGAAGGTGACATCGTCTACGCCACGGTGACGATGCCGAGTGGCATTCCATTGGAGGTGACCGAGGCGGGTGTGCGGCAGATCGAAGAAGCTGCCGAGCGCCTGCGGGCCAGGCTCGATGCTGGCCGCGAAGGGCCGAGCGTCATCGAGCAGGTTCTCACGACGATCGGTCAGCAGCAGGCCCGCGACGGACCGCCCGATATGCGCGTTGCGGTGGGTGGCTCGCACCTGGCCGAAGTATCGCTCTCGCTGATCCCCGACGCGGATCGTGAATTCGGTGCGTTCGAGATCCGCGATCTCTGGCGGGAGGAGATCGGTTCGATCCCGGATGCCGTCGAGCTCGCGCTGAACGCCAATCAGTTCTCAGCGGGCGAAGCGCTCGAAATCGAGCTTCGCGGTGGAAGCGTGGAGGAGCTGACGGCAGCGGCGGGAGTATTGAAACGCGAGCTTGCGAGCTACAGCGGCGTATTCGACGTCGCGGATTCCTATCGCGCCGGCAAACAGGAGGTGAAGCTCAACGTCAAGCCGGCGGCCAGGCCGCTCGGACTCGCCATCGACGATCTCGGCCGCCAGGTACGCCAGGCCTTCTACGGAGAAGAAGTGCAGCGCGTGCAGCGGGGCCGGCACGATGTACGCGTCATGCTGCGCTACCCGGAGGAGGAGCGGAAGAGCCTGGTCGCGTTGGAATCGATGCGCATCCGCACCCGCGATGGCATCGAGGTTCCGTTCGGTGCCGTCGCCGAGGTTGATCTCGGGCGCGGCTTTGCATCGATCCGGCGTACGGATCGCATGCGTGTCGTGAGTGTGTCTGGAGAGATCGATCGCACGGTCACCACTCCGGAGGCCGTCCTGGCCCGTGTGCAGAAGCAGCTGCCGCGCCTTCTCGAGCCCTTCCCCGGCATGAGCTATCGCCTGGAAGGCGAGCAGCGCGAGCAAGCCAAGGCGGCGGGAGGGCTCCTCAAGGGTGTCATCCTCGCCATGCTGCTGATCTTCGGGCTGCTGGCGATACCGCTCGATTCCTACTCCCAACCGCTGATCATCATGAGCGTGATCCCGTTCGGAACCGTGGGCGCCCTGCTCGGCCACTACATCATGGGATGGGATGTCGTCTTCTTCTCGGTCCTCGGCATCGTTGCCCTCTCGGGCGTCGTGGTCAACGCGAGCCTGGTGCTCGTTCACTTCGTGAACCGGGCGCGAGACGAAGGCCTGGACGTTCGCGCGGCTGTGCTGAAGGCCGGCACCGAACGCTTCCGCCCGATCTTCCTGACCTCGGCCACCACCTTTCTCGGCCTCGTGCCCTTGATGTTCGAAGCCAGCGTTCAGGCCCGTCCGCTGATCCCGATGGCCATCTCTCTCGCTTACGGCGTGCTCTTTGCCGCGGTCGTCACCTTGCTTCTCGTCCCCAGCCTCTACCTGGTGTTGGAAGATCTACGCAGTTTGCGGCGGAAACGGGAGGTCGAACCCCAGGCGATTCCGATCGCTGGTGGCCGCTAGAGTTCGAGTGAGCTTCGCGGTGGGAAGCCGCTCCTCTTCCGCTTGACGTGTCGTCGGCTTGATCGATGAACTCAGCCGACTTCGCGGGTCGTGTAGCGCCAAGCCCGGGCCTTCGAAGACCAATGGTCCTCGGGTAGCCCGGCCTTCTTCCAGAGCGCGCCGACGAACCTTCCGGGCTCGGGGAGGTCGCTCCACACATCGGGGAGGAATGTTGCCTGACAGGGGCCGTCTTCGAGAACGAGGCCATCGACTGCGGGGCGCAAGGCCTGGCACAGCTCGGCGAGCGAGCGAGCGGGGATCGGCTCGCGCTCGCCCAATACCGAGACGTGGATCCGGAGGTCCGCTAGCTCGGCCGCGGAAAGCGGGGGGAAGCGGGAGTCATGGAAGGCCGCACGATGGGCGTTGCGCGCGACGCAGAGGACCAACGGCTGATCCGCCTCGAGGTTTCCAACGCAGCCGCGCAGGCGACCGTCAGGTTGGCGCAGGGTCACGAAGCAGGCGCCCGGCCGACGAAGCGTTTCGGGGAAGGCCTCGGGATCGAGTGGCAGGGAGCCCTCCTCCAGTACGCCGAACTCGACGGCGCGGCGCGCAACCTCGAGGAGTATGCGGTCCGTTGAGGCTTCATCGGCTTGCGTGAATGCCCAGGCCCCGTAGCCCACGACCTCGTCCCGGGGCCCGGCGGTGTCGCCGGAGTTGCGCAAGTCGAGCGTGTGCGGGACCAGTCCGTGTCGACGTGCTGCCCGCAGCAGGCCTCGCATCGGGACCCGGCCGCAGGCGGATTGCTCACCGACGGCCTCCAGATCGAGTGCCTCGATCGCCTGGCAGGTGGCCGAGTCGATGCGCTGCGCCTGGTCGTAGGGCAGGTAGTGCGAGAGGTCCGAACTCACGACGATCAGGGTCTCGGGGCCACCCCAGAGCCTCTCGATCACCTCGGCCACCTCTTCGTCGTTGGCCTGTCCCACCAACAGTGGCACCAGCTGGAAGCTTCCGAGCACGATCTGCAGGAACGGCAGCTGAACCTCCAGGCAGTGCTCGTTTGCGTGGGCTGCGTCGCTCGTCGTGACCTGGGGAAGATCCGCGAGGCTGTCGAGCGCTTCGCGATCGACGGAAACCACGCCGAGGGGGGTGCACAATGCGTCCGCCGCCGGCGCAACGAGGCCGCGCACAGCCATCCGATGGGCTGGGCCGAGCAGCACCACCCGCTGGATCACGTCGTCCAGCGGTGCCAGGTGGGAATAGGCGCCCGCGGCTACGGGCCCCGAGTAGACGAAGCCCGCATGGGGGACGATCAATGCCTTCGGCGGGGGCAATGAACTCCGCGGCGCGACTTCGAGAAGCTCCCGAACGAGCGCCCCGAGCGCCTTCGCTGAAGCGGGGTAGAACGTCCCGGCGACCGCCGGTTCCCGGAGGTGCATGCCCCCAGTCTTGGAACGCAACAGGTTTCGTCAACCCGACGGCGACTTGACGACCCTTCCGCCAGCACGAGCTTGGGTGCATGGTGGTTTCCCCTTCCAGTGCACCGGCGCGTCATTGGCACGTCCTGGACGACGGTCGCATTCAATGCGACGTGTGTCCGCGTCACTGCAAGCTGGCGGTGGGACAACGAGGCCTGTGCTTCGTGCGTGCTCGAGAGGAGGACCATCTCGAGCTCACGACCTGGGGTCGCTCGAGCGGCTATTGCGTCGATCCGATCGAGAAGAAGCCCCTGAACCACTTCCTGCCCGGTACTCCGGTGCTCTCGTTCGGCACCGCGGGTTGCAACCTCACCTGTCGCTACTGCCAGAACTGGGACATCAGCAAGAGTCGCGAGCTCGACACCCTGGCCGACGAGGCGCCGCCAGAGAAGATCGCACAGGCAGCCGTGGCCACGGGCTCGAGAAGTGTTGCCTTTACCTACAACGACCCGGTCATCTTCCTCGAGTACGCCGTCGATACCGCCATCGCCTGCCACGAGCGTGACGTCCGGACGGTTGCCGTCACCGCGGGCTGGGTCGATCCGGACGCGCGGGCCGATTTCTTCGCCCATGTGGATGCCGCGAACGTAGATCTCAAGGCCTTCCGGGACGATTTCTACCGCAATGTCTGCGGTGCCAGCCTCGCACCCGTGCTCGACACCCTCGTCTACCTGCGTGAGGAGACCGACGTGTGGCTCGAGCTCACGACTCTCCTGATCCCGGGCCAGAACGACGGCGATGAGGAGCTTCACGACGCGGCCGCGTGGATCGGAGAGCACCTGGGTCCGGACGTGCCGTGGCACCTGACCGCGTTCCATCCGGACTACCGCATGCGCGACGTCGGGCCGACGCCCCTTTCGGTCCTGGAGCGCGCCCGTGGGATCGCCCGCTCCTACGGCCTTCGTTATGTCTACACCGGGAACGTCCGGGACCTGGAGGGTGGCACGACCCGTTGTCATGCTTGTGGTGAGGCGCTGATCGTGCGCGATGGCTATGAAATTTCGGGCTGGAGCCTCGATGCGGACGCTGCCTGCGCAGCCTGCGGTACCGCTTGTGCCGGCATCTTCGAGGCTCGGCCCGGTGACTGGGGGTCCCGTCGGATGCCCATTCGGCTGGCCGAGCTCGGCGGTTAGGCCAGGCCCGCGCCCGCTGCCAACACGCGTGCCCGTCGGGGCACGTCATGGAAGAACTCAATGAACCCAGGGACGTCGCAGCTACGACGCCTCCAGCTCAGAATGCCCTGAAACGCAGCTGGACAATGAACCCCGAAATCGGGGCTGCTCCCTGCTCTACGCGGATACCAGCCTTCTCCGTCTCGTGAGCCACATCAGGGGTGCGAGCACCAGAGTCAACTCGACGCCGAGGCCGCAGTTGGGGAGTGCCTCGAGAATCACCCACGGCTTGCCAGCGCAACGGGAGTCAGGTCCGGCGGCGTGTGCAACGCCGTTGGCCGAGAGGCCCGCGTCGTAATCCCTCTTTCCGTCTCCGTCATTGTCGATGCCATCTTGGCAATGGGGGCTTTCAGTTCCCCACGAAGGGCTGATGCACCCGGGATCCCCCGAGCCAGACGGGGTGCTGTTCTCGTCGCCAGGATCGGCGTATGTCACGGGATCGAAATCGATCCTTCCGTCGGCATCGTTGTCCGCTCCGTCGTCGCAGGGGAGCAACAGATCCTTCTCGCTGAGATCCTCACCGCTGGCGCAACCCGGGTCACTGAGGTCGACCAGACCGTCGCCGTCATTGTCGATTCCATCCGCACAGGCCCCGACGGAAAGAACGTACGCAGCGCCCCCCGAGGTCGCCGTGAGGAGATGCGGGCTTCCGACGAGGAGTTCGTCGTCGGCCAGCTCCAGCGTCCAGCCAAAGTCGGCGCCCGCCGAGCCGTCAGAAGCGAAGTGCTTCCCAGCGGGCTGCCAGCTCCCATCCTGGCGGGCGAAGAGGTATACAGCACCGGCGTTCGCGCCGAGGTCGTCGTCGCCCGAGGCGCCAATGGCCATGGAGTCGCCGTCCAATCCTCCCACCACGTGACGCCCGAACTCGTCACCATCCTCGCCTCCCACGGGCAGGAGCAGCTGGGTCTCGGTCCAGGTTCCCGCCAACCGGCGGAACGCGTACGCGGAGCCACCTCCCGCGCGGAAGGGAGCACCAACCACCAGATCGTCACCCTCGAGTTCAACCGAGTGACCGAACTCGTCCCCGCCCGTTCGAATCGCCGGTACGACCTTCTGCTCCTCCTGCCACACTCCCGTAGAGCGGCGGAAGACGTAGGCAGCGCCCTGGCTGTTCTCCCGCTCGGCACCCACCACGACAACGTCATCTCCGAGAGCAAGCCCTCCTCCGAAAAAGTCATCAGCCGTGGCATCGCTCGCCTGGAGCTTGACCTCCTCGTCCCAGCTGGATCCGTCGAACCGGAAGACGTAGGCCGCACCCGTGTCGCTTGCATGATGCGCCGCTGTCGCCACGATGGTGCTCCCGCGGGCCGCGACTTGGAAGCCGAGCGCGTCGTGCATGACGCCATCGCTCGCGGTCAGCCGCTCCTCACGAATCCACGCGCTCCCATCGTGGCGGAATACGTAGACGGCTCCGGCGTGGGTTCCGATCTGGGCAGGCGCACTCGCCGCGATGAGGTCGCCCGAGACATCGACATAGAAGCCCAACTGATCGCCGGGTTGCGCGTCGGAGACGACGAGCTTGTCCTCCTGTACCCAGGCGCCCGCGATGCGTCGAAAGACGTAGACCGCGCCGGCCCAGACTCCGTTCTCCATGTCGCGGGGTGCGCCAATCGCCGCCACGTCGCCGTCGATCGCGACCGAGAAGCCCATCCACCGACCTACTGCAGGATCGGCTGCGAGGAGCTTCGTTTCTCCGCTGGCGCTACTTGGCGCCGCCAGCACCAGCATGGCTCCGACGACCATCCCGATCGCTGCAAGCACGCACGAAGCCGTGATCCGCATCGCCTACCCCTTCCTTTGCTTCCTTCGGGAATGGGCTCAGCCTGCTGTTCGCAGCCGGCCCCTCTCCCCGTTCACCGAAAACCTAAGCACGGGCTTCCACCGCAACTTGGTAACAACTTGGGAATCGAGCGGAGCTGTCCATTTCGCCCTCGACGAGGGCGTAGTGGAGGCGGCGACGCAGGAGTGGGTCGGGCGGGCTCCCGCGCTCTGACCCACGACCGACCCAGGCGGTGCCTGGTGGGATCTCTGTGGCGGAACGCCTCGGGCTGCACCCGGAGCGGGCGTGCCGAGAGAGGGGCTCGGCCAATCGAAGGGTGCTCCTCGGGACGACGGCTGTGATGTCCGGCGCCCGACCTCTGTGGAATACTGGTCCGATGGCAGCCGAACGGCGGACGTTCGTGTTTGGTGATTTCGAGCTCGACGAGGCCCGCCGGGAGCTCCGACGTCGAGGAGACCTCGTCGCGCTCCATCCCACGCCATTCCGCTTGCTTCAGCATCTGATCCATCGGCGCGACCGCGTGGTCTCTCGCGCCGAACTGCTGGAAGTCGTCTGGCCTGAGGTCGTCGTCAGCGACAGCGCGATCTCCAGCGCACTCAAGGAGATCCGGTCCGCACTCGGTGACGACGGCAAGCGTCAACGCTGGGTCCAGACACTGCGCGGTCGGGGCCTTCGCTTCGTGGGAGAAGTGGAGTGCGGCGTCGGGCTCCCGGTGGCCTCTCGAGCGGAGATTCCGCAGACCGCGGTGACGACGTTTCTGTGCATCGAGGCTGCCGGTTCGAGTCGATCGCCCCCGAGCACCGCAGATCCGGAAGCCGTTCCGTCGTCGGCTTCGATCGACGAGCAGCTGAAGACCGGCGTGGCGAGCCACGCCGGCGCCGAGCTCCGCTGGTCGGGCGACGGTCGGCTGGTCGCGTTCGGGGACGTGTCCGATGGCGTCCGCTGTGCCATCGACCTGCAACAGATCGCGCGCCCGCGGCGGGGAGACGGCCAAGGGGCCCTGTGCATGGGCGTCCACGTAGGCCCGGCCCCTCCCCGAAGCCCCGGTGAGGCGTCCTTCGGAACGCCGGCCGTCCTCGCGTCGCGATTGTGCGACGCGGCCGCCGAAGGCGAGATCTTGGTGAGCGGCGCCGTTGCCGGGCTGCTGGCCGGCCGGCGGGCCTTTCGCTTCGAAGACCGCGGCAGCCGAGCCTTCGAGGGGTTCGCGACGTCCGTGCCTGTGTTCGCCGTGCTCTACGAAGCCGATGCCATCGTGCCGCTCCGCGCGCGGCTTCGATTCGTGGGGCGAGATGCAGAGCTGACGCGTCTCGAACGTGCCCTCGACCGGGCCCGGACGGGCAGAGGGGGGCTTCTCCTCGTCGCCGGTGAACCCGGGATCGGGAAGACGCGGCTCGTGGAGGAGTTCGAGCGACATGCCACCCGGAGAGGTGTTCGTGTGCTGGTGGGTCGCTGCAGAGAAGGAGAAGGAGAGCGGACCTACGGCCCCTTTGCCGATGCCCTCGCCGAGCTCGTGCAGGAGACCGACGAGACGCGACTGGTCGCGGCGCTGGGACCGTACGGCGCCGCCCTGGTCCCCTTGATTCCCGCACTTCGGAGGGTCCTGCCGGGGCTACCCGACCTGCCCGTGATCCCGGGCGACGAAGCCCGCGAGCGTCTCTTCGATGCGGTCGCCGCGCTGCTGCTGTCGGTCTCGGAGGGGGAGCTGCTCGTGATCATCGTCGATGACCTGCAGTGGGCGGACCTCGGAACCCTCGCGATGCTCGGCAGCCTCGCGCGACGCGCCCGGGCGGGCCGGCTGCTCCTCGTCGGAACCTACCGGAGCACCGAAGTCGACGCGGGCCATCCACTCAGCGAGCTCGTCGAATCCGACACCCTTCGGGCCAAGCTCGACCTCCTCCAGCTGGGCGGCCTCGAGAAGCATCCAGTCCGGGAGCTACTGGAGAGCGTGACGGGTGGGGACGTTCCGGATGCACTCGTCGCGTTGATGACTCTGCAGACTGCCGGCAACCCGCTCTTCATTCGCGAGCTTCTGATCCAGATGATGGTCGAGGGCAAGCTCGGACCAGAACGAGGTGTGGGGTGGCCGGAAGGGCTCCCGGTCGACGACCTGGGAATTCCCGATGGCGTTCGCCAGGTGGTCGGGCGCCGTCTCGGACGGCTCTCGGAACTCACCAGTCGACTCCTGACGGTCGCCTCCGGCTTCCATGGCGAGTTCTCGTTCCGGGTAACGCGTCGAGTGCTGGACGTCGAGGAGGCGTCGGCTCTCGACGCCCTCGACGAGGCGCTCGATGCGGGGATCGTGCGTTCGCTCGGAGGAGACACGTACGGATTCACTCACGACGTCATCCGTCAGACGGTGCTCTCGGTGCTGAATCCCTCCCGACAGCTCGGTCTCCATCGACGCATCGCCGCGGAGATGGAGCACGCGTGGGGCGAGGCGCCGGAGCGCGTAGGCGAGATCGCCTGGCAGTACCACCGCAGCCGGGGTCTGCCCGGCGCCGAACGAGGCGTTCGATTCTGTCTGGCGGCGGCAGATCATGCCGAGAGCGGCGCCGCGCCGGACGAGACGGCGCGCTTCCTCCGGATGGCCCGCGACCTGCTGCCGGAAGGCGACGCGCGTCGCGCGCAGATCCTGCCCCGGCTCGCCTTTGCCTTGGCGTGGAGCATGGCGTCTCCCGAGGATGCGGTGGAAGCCGCTCTCGAGGCATCCGACGTGCTCGCCGAGGTGGAAGGGCACGACGCCGCGGCCGAGTTCCTCGCAGACCTCTCCGCCCTCGTGAGACCTCAGTCGAAGCCTCCTGCATGGAGGCTCGCAACGGAGGGGCTCCGACACATTGGAACGGGCCGCAATCTCACCTGGGCTCGCCTGTCGGCCCTAGGAGTCTGCGCGGCAGAGGGCCATTGAGGGGTGAGTCTCGCTAGAGTGAGCCATGCCGCGAGACTTTCGACGCTACGAGCCGGACCAGTCGCTTCTCCTGCCGCCCTCGCTTCGGGATTGGCTTCCCGAGGAT
>JAAETT010000045.1 GCA_024228115.1 bacterium | reverse complement strand
TCCGGTCGAGCCGGGAGGGCGTTCGCCCTGGGTCAAGGACCTTTCGACCCGGAAGATCTGAATCGGAATCCGGAACGGCGGGCTGCGTCGCCCCCCGGCCAAATGATCAGATTTCTACGCTTCTGAGTGAGCGTCTACATGGACCCTTCGGGCACCCCACGGATTCTCGAGCGCCATGCGCCGGATGAGCTGTCGCACTTCCTTCGCGATGCGGGGCCGGCCGGGTTGCCGCCTGGAGCGGAACCGCCAGTACAGACGAAAGCCCTTCCGGTGCCCGCCCACGACGGTCTCGGGCTGGACGACGACCAAGACTTCCCTCCAGCGGGGCCAGAGCTGGCGCAGGAGCACCCAGAAACCGCGATCCAGGGAAGTGAGCCTGGGTCGTCGTCTGGCTTGGCGGAGGACTGCGAGCTGTTGACGGAGGGCGAGCTCGACGAGGGCTTGCTCACGCTGCCTGCGGAAGCAGGCCCGAAGCGAGTGGAGCAGGGCGATCGCGAAAGAGAACAGGACCTTCACGACGGCGGCGAGGCTGCACGATCCCGCGAACACTCACCAGACTGCCGGGGCTGGTGGGGCGTGCGATACGCCCTCCCGGTTGTGACTCACCAGCGGCTGGGGTGCCGGATCCGATAATGAGAACACACAGGGGTCTACACGGGCACGAACGGGGAAACCCGGGATACAGACAAGGCCACCGCCTTACGGACCACCGCGCCAGCCCTCGACCCTACCAGTGCAACCCACTGGATCCACCCCTGGTGTAGCGGGTCCGCCCCGGCTCTAGAGGGAAAACCAGTCAAGGCGGCAGGCCGGGGGGGCGATACACGCGACGAGCACGTACCCGACGGACGAGGGCCCACAGCAGATGATTCGAAAGGCAGTCCATCCGGAGCCGGGTGAGTTCGATGGCAGTGCCCAGCGCCGCTGGCACGCCGAGCTCGAAATCCTCTTCGATACGGTTCACGACCTCGCCTCCGATCTTTCGGTCACCGAGGTCATCGAGCGTCTGATCGATCGAACGGCCACCCATCTCGACTGCGAGATCGTCTCTGTCCTGCTCGTCGAGTCCGATTCGACCCTGCGTATCATCGCCGCCCGTGGCCTTTCCTCGGAAGTCGTCAAGGACACACGCGTCAGGGTGAACGAGGGTATATCCGGAATGGTCATCGCGACGGGCGAGTCGCTGTTGGTCAGCGACGTGGAGTCCGATCCGCGCTTCCAGCGGCCCAATCACGAACGCTACTACACCCACTCCTGCATCAGTGTTCCCCTGGTCTTTCAGGGGTGCGTGCGCGGCGTCATCAACGTCAACAACAAGCGAAGCCAGGAGAACTTCGTTCAGTCGGACCTGCGGATGCTCGAGGCCATCGCAAATCATGCGGCAGTCGCTCTCGCGAGCGCGCACCGCTTCGAAGAAATGCAGGAGCGCGCGCAACGCGATGCGCTGACCAATCTCGCGAACCACGGCTGCTTCTGGTCCACACTCGAGACCGAGGTCAAGCGCGCCCAGCGGCACGGTCGCGATCTGAGCCTGGTGATGGCCGACGTGGACCACTTCAAGGCCTACAACGACAAGCTCGGCCATCGGCAGGGCGACGCGGCCCTCGTCGCGGTGGCACGCGTGCTCCAGGGCTGTTCGCGCGCCCACGATCTGCCAGCGCGCTACGGGGGCGAGGAGTTCGCGATAATCCTGCCGGAGGCTCCGCTCGAGGGGGGCGAGATTTTCGCGGAGAAGATCCGCGAATCCATCGAGAACCTCATGCTCGACGACGCCGACGAAGGCGGCCTCACTGTCAGTCTTGGCGTGGCCACGCTGAGCCAGACGGATCGCACGGCCAACGGGCTGGTGGAGGCGGCGGACATCGAGCTCTACCGTGCGAAGTCGGGCGGCCGCAATCGGGTCTGCTCCAAGGCCTGAGCCACGCGACTTCAGCGGCAACCCGATGTCGCTAGGCGTACGACATCGCCGGGAAGAAGTCGCCGTGCCCCTCAGGCAGGCAGTCCACCAGGTGCCACAGTGGGTTCAACAGATCCATGCCTCGGAACCCATCTGGCCCGAGATCGGCGGATTGTGAGTAGAAGTGTCGGATTTCGCCCGAGAGGTCCTTCTCGAAGACGGACAGGCCCGGATACTGGCCCTGTCCGATCGCATCGAGCTGCGGCGGGCGGCCCGGCCGAGCCTTGCGGAACTTCGGATGAAGGCCCTCGGCCTGTCTGTTCTCAATATTTATCCGCGTCGTCTGACGGCCTGATCGCGGATGTGGAATCGGGTCATCAGGCGGCTTCGCACCAGCGATATCGGTGGTGGAGACCGCCGACACGCGGCAATGCGACGACCTTGGAGCCCGTAGTGTGCCAAAACACGGCCGACACGAATTCTCTGTGAAATCGACGACTTGCACGCACTCCGGATCGCCGCTGGACAGCGCATTTCTGACGCCTCAGTCGAGCTAGCCTCCCGCCATGACGCCTCTGCCGCTGCAGTTTCTGCTGCTCATCTTTGCCGGATGGGTAAATCGCCAGCAGCAGGAGACGATCGAGTACCTCCAGGAGGAGAACAGAGTTCTCCGCGAGCACCTGAGTGGAAAGCGCCTCCGATTCACCGATGCGCAACGTTGCCGGCTTGCTCAGCGAGCGAAGCCAATCGGACGGCGTGCGCTCCGAGAGATCTCCACAGTCGTCACGCCCGATACGCTTCTTCGCTGGTACCGAAGCCTCGTCGCGAAGAAGTACGACGGGAGCGAGAAGCGCGGCCCAGGACGACCGAGGATCGCCGGGGAGATCCAGCGCCTGATCCTCGAGATGGCGGGAGACAACCCGCGATGGGGCTACACGCGAATCCAGGGCGCGCTCCAGAATCTGGGATACACCGTCGGTCGAAATACGATCAAGCGGGTCTTGGCAGAGAACGGAATCGACCCGGTGGGGCGGCGTCCCACGACCTGGAAGACGTTTCTGAAGGCACATTGGGGCGCGATCGCTGCGACGGACTTCTTCACAGTCGAAGTGCTCACATGGCGAGGCCTCGTCCGGTACCTCGTGTTGTTCGTGATCGACCTCAAGACCCGTCGGGTCGAGATCGCCGGAATCGCCGCGTCGCCAGACGGAATCTGGATGACCCAGATCGCCCGGAACCTAACGGACTGCGAAGACGGATTCCTTCTCGGATGCCGCTACCTCATCCACGACCGCGACCCGCTGTTCACAAAGGCGTTCCGCGCGACCCTGGAGAGCTCCGGGGTGGTTCCCGTCAAGCTCCCGAGTCGCAGCCCGAACTTGAACGCGTACGCGGAGCGCTTCGTCAGGTCGATCAAGTCGGAATGCATGGCGCAGGTCGTCCCGCTCGGCGAGTGCCATCTGCGGCGAGCCGTACGCGAGTACGTCGACCACTACCACTCTGAGCGCAACCACCAAGGGCTCGGCAACGAGCTGGTCGAACCGGACGTGGCGAACTCGTGCAGCAATGGGCCTGTCGGGTGTCGCGAGAGGCTCGGTGGATTGCTTCGGTACTACCGGCGGGCTGCGTAGGAGGCGGCTGAGTTTTGGCACAATACGGGGAAACCCGGGATACAGACAAGGCCACCGCCTTACGGACCACCGCGCCAGCCCTCGACCCTACCAGGTCCGGGTCCTTCGATTTCTTGGGGTTCATGTACCAAGACCAGAATCTGAGCGACCAATCTTTGTCGTACCGACGCTCAGATCACTACCCGCTCTGGAGCGAATTCCGGATCTAGGGAACCGGTGAGGGGTGTCGAGGGGGCGCGACGCGCTCCGTTCGATCGGCTGAGCCGAGGCACGACTTCCTATCCCGTTGTCCGAGCGCGCTGCCCTGTCCGTTCTCAATATTCATCCGCATTCGACTGATCTCTCGCTGATCCTCGGTCATTCAGATCCCCTACACCGTTATCTGCCAACACTATGGCTGCATCTCCGGCGGGATCTGTAATTTCACACCGCGAAGTTCAGGGAAGCAGCTGCGCGGGCGCTTCGAAGGTCACGGCGGCCACGTGGCGCGCGAGCTCGGCGGGGAGCGCTTCGACGGCGAGCTCCCGGCCTGCGTCGTCGCCTCCCTCGGCGACGACCCCGCCGTCTGCGGCGCGGCGCGGCGAGGTCCGGAAGACCTTCCGGAATACGCCGGGCGACGCGGAGATCGAGAAGCCGATCCCCACGACCTCTCCGACCTCGAAGCCCAGCTCACGGAACGCCTCGGCGGCGGCGGCGGCGGATTCCTCCGAGGGGGCGACGTCGCGGACGTTCGCCGACGTGATCTCCGACTCGTCGAGGGGCGATCTGCCCCCCGCCGACCGCAGAACGACCAGGGCAGAGATCACCTCACCTTCCTCGAACTCCATCGACGCTCCCCGCGACCTTCTTCGAATCCGCCTCGAGAATAGCCCCGCTAGCTCGCGCCCGAAACGTCGGCCGGCGGGGAGCCGATCGCCAGGCTGAGGTACTTGCCGCCCATGGTCACCATCAGGCGCTGCGCCACGAGCCAGTCGAGGAAGCCGCCGATCTGCTCCTCGGAGAGGCCGCTCTCCGGGAGCGATTCGCAGACGAAGCGATGGACAGAGCCGCGGGAGCGAGCCCGGTCGCAGTAGTCGTAGACGTCGCGGTCGAGACCCGCGAACCTGTAGCTCGAGCGCAGCGCACTGCGGCGGTCGTCGAGGAGCTTGAGCTCGCCGCCCACCCCCTGGACCGAGACGAGCGAGCCCTTCTCCGGGTCGTCGCTCCATTGGCCGGCGGCCTTCACTACCTCGTCCGAGCAACCGTTCGGCGCCTTCTCCGGCTCGTAGTCGTAGTCGAAGTAGTACGCAATGCGACCGAGGCTCTCTGGGTCGAGGGGGTAGAGCTGCTGGTACACCTTCATGGGCCGGACGTGGGTGAGGCCGAACTCAGCGGCCCGGGTGAAGTAGGGACTGAAGCGGTCGAGCCGGACGGGCCCGCAGGCCGTCGGCGCGCCGAGGAAGGCGATGGCCGGGAACATGGCCAGCATTTCGTCGTAGTGCGCCTTCGTCTCGCCGGGGAAGCCGTGCAGCAGGTTCCAGCTCGCCGCGATGTCGTATTCCTTGCACCACTTGAGCAGCTGGAGGTTCTGGAGCGCGGTGGTTCCCTTCCGCATCAGCCGCAAGACCCCGTCGCTCAGGCTCTCGATGCCCGGCTGCACCATGCGCACGCCGGCCGCCGCCAGCAGCTCCACGTGGTGCCGCTCGAGGTTCGACTTGATCTCGTAGAAGAAGCTCAGGGGGCTCTCGAGCTCGGCCAGGGCCGGCAGGACGGTCTTGAAGAAGTGCATGTCCATGATGTTGTCGACCGCTTGGATGGTGTCGATCCCCCAGGTCGATACGAGGTGGTCGACCTCGCGGAGCACGCGGTCCGGGCTCTTGCCGCGGAACTTCATCGTGGAGCCGTTGAGCCCGCAGAACGTGCAGTGCGAGGTCGCACCCCACCAGCAGCCTCGCGAGCCTTCGAAGAGCAGCGTCGGGACGACCAGGCTTCCCGACGCGGAGCCGGAGAGCTGCTCGAAGTAGTCGCTGTAATCCGGGATGGGAAGGCGATCCATCTCGGTGATGAGCCTGGCACGTCCGGTGTACCGGGTCCCGTTGCGGGTGCGATAGACCAGTCCCGGAATGGCGGCGAGCGTGCGGCTGCCGCGCCCCGACGCCAGGTGACGGACCAGCGCGGGGAACGTCTCGTCGGCCTCCCCAGGGCAGACGAAGTCCACCCAGGGGAATTGGCGATGCTGCTCGACCCCCATCTCGTCTTCCCAGTTCCCGCCGCCGAACGCGATCGGAAGCGACGGGTGCGCCTGCTTGATGCGCCGCGCGAGCGCCAGCGACGGGATGTTCTGCTCGAAGGTGGACGTGAAGCCGACGATCAGTGACTCGTCCCAGGGGATCGCCTCCAGGCAGTAGTCCAGGAAGTGGGGCACGAGCGCGCGGATCTCGCACAGACGCGCGATGTCGTCCTCGTTGAGCCGCCAGGTGCCGCGCAGCGTCTCCTGGATGTACTGCTCGTCGCGCCGGGGGTCGTCCCCGAAGAGCGCCTCGCGAAACAGCCACTCCCCGGCGAACGCGGTGTGGGGGAGCTCGTGGACGACCCAGAGGTAGCTCTCCATGCCGATCAGGTCGGCGAAGGTGAGGGTCAGGTAGCGGACGTCGCAGGGAACGCCGTCCTCCGCGAAGCGCGCCTTGAACAGGCTGAGACCGAGCGCCTGCCGTTCGGGGGCGCCGAACGGCATGCTCACGAGCAGTACCTTCTTCATTCCGACTCCCCCGACCTCGCGCTGATGGACCGAAAGGGGTCCTGCACGCCCAAGCCAGGCTAGAGTTCGTCCTCCAGCTCGATCTGGGACGCGATGACCATCTGCTCCAGGTCGGCCCGCTCCTCGGGCGTGATCCCCACTCCTCCGGCGAGTTGCGCCTCGAGCGAGACCTGGCCGAAGTCCGGGCCGTTCTCCGAGGCGTCTGCGTCCGCGGTCCGGAACGGTCCGGGCGGGTCGATGCCGCGCCGCGGCTCGATCCCACGCCGCGGCTCGATCCCGCGTCGCGGCTCGATCCCGCGTCGCGGCTCGATCCCGCGTCGCGGCTCGATTCCCCGCCTGGGCTCGATGCCACGCCGCGGCTCGATCCCGCGCCTGGGCTCGATGCCGCGCCGGGGCCCGATGCCGCTGCAGCGGATCTTCGCCAGCAGCATCGCCTTGTGGGCGTCGACGAGCCCGTTGCCGGTGGCGAGATCCGGTCCCGTGGTCGCCGGATTGCCCTGGGAGTTCGAGCCGCTCGTCACGTCCCGGGCCGTCTTCATCATGATCTCGCGCACGGCGTTCGGCGAGAGGCTGGGGCAGGCCTGGAGCATGAGGGCGGCCACTCCCGCGAGCTGGGGGGCGGCGGCGGAGGTTCCGCTGAAGACGGCCCAGCCGTCTCTCGGCCCCGTCTGGTCGCCGTTGGGGAAGGTGCCTCCCGCGCGACCGACGTCGATGCCGTCCCCCGGCTCAAGGGGGAGCATGATGTAGATCGCCTTCGGTTGCATTCCGACGAGACCCGACAGATCGGGAACGCGGCGACCCGAGTAGATGTTGCTCATGAAGCCGCTCGCATAGTTGGACGCCTCCATGGAGCCGTCCTCCTTCATGTGAACGCCCCCGGCCGAGATCACGTTCGGGTGCTGGCCCGGGAAGCCGAAGTTGCCGTTGCCCGCCGAGAAGACGACGACGATCCCGGAGGCCCAGGCCGCCGCCACTGCGGCGGCCGCGACCTGGTCGGCCGCGGAGAGCGGTCCGGAAACGCGGTGGCTGCCCCAGCTGCACGTGATGATGTCGGGGTTCAGCGCCACGGCGGCGTTGAAGCCGCCGGTGGTGTTGAGGATGCCTCCCGAAGCGGTCGTGGCGAGCTTCACCGGCAGGAGCTGGGCGTCGGGAGCGGCTGCGAAGATGTTCGCGGACTCACCGGTTCCGTGACCCATCTCGTCCCGCGTGGGGTTCGACGCGCCCGGCCCGAGGACCGTGGGCGCGACCCGGTAGCCGCGCGACGCGAAGAAGGGATGTGCGAACTGTCCGCTGTCCACCATCGCGACCTTCACGCCCTTCCCGGTGATGCCCGCGCGGTGCGCCTTGTCGGCGTTGACGCCGAGCGACACGTCGCCCGGAAGGCGAAGGTGCCAGTAGGGCACCATGGGCGCGAAGGCCGAAGCCGCCATGAGGTACGCCGGCTCCTCGATCGCGACGCCCTCGACGAGGTCCTCGAATGCGGTCTCCCGCGTGCTGATGAACCCCGGCATGTCGGTGGCCGGACACTCGACGAAGGTCGCGTAGTCCTCGCGGCCCTCGGACTTGATGACGGGCCGCTCCTCGGTCACCAGCTTCGTCTTGAAGGCCGTCTCGTAGGTGCTCCGCGAGCCCGCGATGTTGATCGTGAAGTTCGAGACCTGCAGCACCTCGAAGCCCGCCTCTAGGAGCAGGTTCGCGCACTGCTGGATGTCGCTCGGCTCCGACTGGAAGTTCGCCACCGTGTCGGAGTTGATCGTCCCCATGGCGTCGAACATCGACGTGCTGCCGACCGACCGCGGCGACACCTGCGCGAAGATGCGGCGCGGCATCGGTCCCGCCTTGCGCGAAGCGGCACGGCGTCCCCCTTGCCGCGTCCGGGTCGCCTTCTTGCTCGCGCTCTTCTTTCTTCCCGCCTTCCTTCTCGCCGTCTTCTTTCTTGCCGCCATTTCGAAGCCCTCCGTGCGTCACGCACACGTTATCACTATGGAGACGTCTCGAAGCAAAGTCGACAGCAAACCCCTCTTTTCTGTGTTTCAGCGCACAGTGCACGTGTCTGTGCACGGCAATGCAAGATCGCTTGCGGTGGCAAAGAGCCCCAAGCCGTGCGGGACCGTCACACGCGCATGTCGTTGGCGGTCCCAGGAAGGGACAAAACTCAGGGCCCGCCGCAGGCTGTCGGTCCTCAATATCGGTCCGCCTCGAAATTGCTGGGTGGTAGGGTCGAGGGCTGGCGCGGTGGTCCGTAAGGCGGTGGCCTTGTCTGTATCCCGGGTTTCCCCGTTCGTGCCCGTGTAGACCCCACCGTGACTCCGTTTCCAGCCCCCGCCACATCGAACGCAGCATGCGGATTTC